>QHZM01000302.1 GCA_003224665.1 Acidobacteriota bacterium | reverse complement strand
GTCCCCGGTGTTTTCGAGCTCGTGGGAATACTCGTAATCGTTCGGTTCAAGATAGCCCTTCGGCCAGACCATTCCGTCCCTGAAGCACACGAACAGCCGGTAGTCACCGAGAAGGCTCGCGGAGATGGACTCGCAGGCGATCGTGTATTCAACGGACAAATCGAGCTCGCGAAAGACCCTGCCGAGCGCAACGCGGATGAAGTCGGCGTTATGGTAGCGGTCGCCGATTAAAGCGAGGACGCGCGGCCGTCCGGCGCTGCTCGCCTCGCGCGGTGCGGCCCACGGCGTCCCGTCACTCGGCTGTGCGGCGGCGGAAATGCCTGAGGCCGCGATCACCCCCAGTCCTTGAATGATTCGCCTCCGGGAAAGTTTCTTCGTTGAACCCATCGGAGTGCTCCCTTCCCCGCACCTCTCGCCTGGCGCCCGAGTTTAGCACGAGCCGGCGAGAGGTTCTGCCGCGATTGTACGAACTCCTCGGCCAGCCCTCACAACCGGCAACGCCAATGGGACGGCGGCGAACAAGCCTCCGCCTCGGGCCAGTCTTGACCACTTTTCAGTGGATGCTCCACAGCGTGTACGCGGCCAGGCAAGTCCCGAGCAGCGCGCTGCCGTAACAGAGGACGACGATGAGCACAGTCAGGTGCTTGATCTGAAGGCCGTCGTAGAGCGTGTATCTAAAGCGATGTGCCCAGTGAAAGAGAGGAAGTGAAATGAGCACGAAAAAGTAAATCTTGAACAGCGGCTGCCGCAACCAGTGCAGGACGGTCTCGTGCCTCGGAGGATTGACCCATCCCAGGGGAAAGGCAACTCCGGTCAAGAATAGATGAATCGGATAGAAAAGCGCGGCCACAGTCCCACCTGCGCTGAAAAGGGCCCAAAGAAGCGGCGTTATGCCTTTGCGCATGTCATCCTCGTCGCAGGACCCAGACGATCACACCCGAGACAATTGCCCAGGCCAGGTAATTCGCGCTCTGCACCGCCCAATCCGGCAGTCGCCTGCCCGCCAGGCGCACGACCATCGCCTTGGGAGCGAGGTTGAACCACGTGATCGAATGGAACAGAACAAAGATCAAGGCCACCGAGTTCAAGACAATCAGAAGTGGGCTTCGCATTCGTTCGAGGAAGCCGGCGTAGGCCTGCGGGCCAGCGGCCAGCGCTCGAAGCTTCCACAACGTGACCAGCGCATAGTAGGCCACGAAGAGGCTCGTCAGCTCGCGCAGAACGAACTTCGCATACGGCCAGCTTTGCAGCCACCACCAGACCGAGACGCGCCGGCGATACCACCGGGGATGATAAGGCGTGTGGCGATTCTGGCCAGTCATTTTCCTGTTCTCTCGGAACTGCGATCCGGCCCCTGGGGCCGCCGAGGCAGATGGTGCGATCCTCTGCCGGTCATTTCGACCCCCACGGCATCAGCAGCGATTTGAACCACTGGGTCGCAGTGGCCACTTTATATTGCTGGATGGCCCCCGCAGGATCAACCTTCTTGGGGCAGACCTTCGTGCACTCGCCGACGAACGTGCACTCCCACATCCCGCCTTGCTCGGACAGCGTCTCCATCCGGTCCCGCGACCCCTGGTCTCTGGAATCGAGGTTGTATCGCTGGGCCAGGGCGATGGCCGCCGGGCCGACGAAGCTCCCTTCGAGGCCATAGATCGGGCAGGCCGCATAGCAGAGCAAGCAGTTGATGCACATGCTGAACTGCTTGTACCGGTCGAGTTGCTCCGGAGTCTGCCGGTATTCGCCTTCGGCCAGAGGCTTTTCTTCCTCGCGCTCAATCCAAGGTTTGACCTTGTGCAGTTTCCGCAGGAAGTCGCTGATGTCCACCACGAGGTCACGCACCACCGGGAAATATTGCAGCGGTTCGACGCGAATCGGCCCGGGCAAGTAGTCCGAGAGGAAAGCGGCACAGGTGAGCTTGGGCGTACCGTTGACCATCATCCCGCAACTGCCGCAGACCCCCATGCGACACGACCAGCGGAACGAAAGCGAACCGTCGAGGTTGTCCTTGATGTAGTTGAGCGCGTCGAGGACCACCCAGTCCTTGCGGTAAGGGACCCGGTAGTCCTGGAAGGCTGGCTCCGGCTCGATTTCCGGACGATACCGTGCAACAGAAAGAGTGATTGTTTCGGCCATGCCCCCCTACCTTCCGTAGACTCGCTTGCCGGGCGGCCAGCGCGTGATTTGGACCGGCAGGTATTCGATTCGCGGACGGCCGTCCCGCGTCCTGTAGGCCATCGAATGAGCCAGGAATTTCGAGTCGTCCCGCGCGGCGAAATCGGTGCGCTGGTGGGAACCGCGCGATTCGGCGCGGGCGAGCGCAGACTGGATGATTGTCTCGGCAACGTCAAGCATGTAGGAGAGCTCGAGGGCTGCGGTCAGCTCCGTGTTGAACGTGGAGCTGCGGTCGTCGAGCACGACGTCGGAGTGCCTTTCCTGAAGGCTGCGCAGTTTTTCAGCCGCCTTCTCGAGTGACGGCCCCTGGCGGTAAATGCCCGCGCACTCCTCCATAATTTTCTGCATCTCGCCGCGCAAGGTGGAGATCCTTTCCCGGCCGCCGCTCTTGTGCAGGAAATCCTCTTCCAGCCGCCTCCGTTCATCCTCGGCCAGAGCGGAAAGGCGCGAGCCGCCATCTTGCGCTTCGACGGCGAAGGCTGCGGCAGCCTTCCCTGCCCTCGCGCCAAAGACCAGGCATTCTGTGAGCGAATTCGACCCGAGGCGGTTCGCGCCATTGATGCTCACGCAGGCCGCTTCGCCCGCCGCGTAAAGTCCTTTCAAGGGCGTGGCGCCGTGGATGTCGGTCGAGACCCCGCCCATCATGTAGTGGAGGACCGGGCGGACGGGGATCATCTCCCTCACCGGGTCGATATTCTCATACTTCAAGCACAGTTCCCGAACGAAGGGGAGTTTCTTGTCGATCAACTTCTCGCCCAGGTGACGCAGGTCGAGGTGAACGTAGTGACCATAAGGCCCCGCCAGTGTCCGGCCCTTTTCCATTTCTTTAACGAAGGCCTGGGAGAGTCGGTCGCGCGGGCCGAGCTCCATGGACCGCAGGACGGGTCGCGGCTCGGGCTTTCCCAGGTCATAGTCCTGGAGGTAACGGTAGCCGTCTTTGTTGAGCATCCAGCCGCCCTCGGATCGCGCGGCCTCGGTAATCAAAATGCCCGTGAACGGGAGGCCGGTGGGATGGTACTGGACAAACTCCATGTCCTTGAGCGGCGACCCCGCGCGGTAGGCCAGCGCCATGCCGTCGCCATTCTTGATATTGGCATTGGTCGTGAACGGGAAGACCCTGCCGCAACCTCCCGTCGCGATGATGACCGCTTTGGCAGTAACGGCCTGAATCTTGCCGCTGGCAAGTTCGATGGCGACAACCCCCCGGCAGCGACCGTCGTCCACCAGGAGCCTTGTGACGAAATATTCGTCGAACCTGGCGATGCGCTCGTACTTCAGCGACGTCTGGAACAGCGAGTGGAGCAGGTGGAAGCCGGTCTTGTCGGCGGCAAACCACGTCCGCTCGGCTTTCATCCCGCCGAAGGGACGCACGGCGACGCTCCCGTCCGGGTCGCGGCTCCAGGGACATCCCCAGTGCTCCAGCCGTAACATTTCTTGCGGGGCTTCTTTGACGAAAGCTTCCACCGCATCCTGGTCGCAAAGCCAGTCGCCCCCGGAAATCGTGTCGTAAGCGTGCTCGTCGAGGCTGTCCCCCGGCTTGATGACGGCGGCGGCCCCACCCTCGGCTGAGACGGTGTGGCTGCGCATGGGATAG
>QHZM01000301.1 GCA_003224665.1 Acidobacteriota bacterium | reverse complement strand
CGCACGAACTCGTGCGGCACCGCGCGGGCTTCGGCTATTCGCAGCTTTCCCAGCGGTACGTGGACGAAAGCGACGCGCGCTACGTGGTGCCGCCCCTTTTCCAGGAGAACGACGAGCTGCGCCAGAAGTGGCAGCAGACCATCGAATGCATTCGCAAGTCCTACCTCGAGCTCGCCGAGGCCACCAGCCAGTACGTTCAACAAAAGTACCCCGAGCTCGCCCCGCGCGACCGCCGCAAATGGGCTCGACAGGCGGCGCGCTCCATTCTCCCCAACGCCTGCGAGACCAAGATCTTTACCACGGGCAATTCCCGCTCCTGGCGCCACTTCCTCGAATTGCGCGGCAGTCCTCACGCCGACACCGAAATCCGCCTGCTGGCCGTCGAAATTTGCCGCGTCCTGAAGAAGGAGAGCCCGAACATCTTTCAGGACATCGAAGTGGTTGATGAGCCGGACGGCATGCCCGCCGTCCGCGTCGCGCACTCCAAAGTGTAGTGCCGGGTTTCTCTTTCCAACCCGCGCCTCACCGGTTGATTGGAGAAACCGCGGCCTTGCGAACGAGGGCTGGCGTGTAGGCCGCGACTCTACTTGATCCCTACCACCATCGAGTCCGGGCCGGCAAGGTGCTCGACATAGGTTTTCCGGAAGCCCGCCTCGCGCATCCAGCCTGAGCAGTCCGCGCCCGTGAAGTCAAAACCGCCCGGGGTTTCAATCAGCATGTTCAGGCTCATCAACAGCCCGAAAGCGTTTTGGCGACGGCCGTCGTCAATCAGGGCCTCAAAAACCAGAAAAGCCCCTCCTTTTGGAAGCGCCTTGTAGGCTTTGGCGATCAGCATGCGCTTTTCTTCCATGTTCCAGTCATGGAGGATGTGTCCCATGGTCAGCACGTCCGCGTTGGGCAGGGAGTCGTTCAAAAAACTGCCTCCCTGGAATTGCAATCGCCTTCCGAGACCAAACGAATTCGCGTAGTCGCCAAAAACCGGACCTACGATCGGCAGGTCGAAGCCAACGCCCGTGAGGTGCGGGTGAGCCAGCGCAACTTGTACGGGAAGCCCGCCCTGTGCCGTTCCGACATCCACGAAGGTTTTATACTTTCGCCAGGGAAATTGTTTCGCGATGGCTTTGCTGGCACCCATGCTGAGTCCCGTCATCGCCTTGAGGAATCCCTTGAGGCGAATGGGATCGGAGTAGATAGCCTCGAAGAGGGTCCCTCCCGTCTTGGCCTCATTTTGCGGTTGGCCAGTTTGCAAGCCTTCGGTCAGCGATCCCCAAAACCCGTAAAGGCGCGAATTGGCCATCTCGAGTATTCCACCGATATAGCTGGGCTTTGCGCGGTCGAGGAAGAAGTCCGTTTCGCGAGTGTTTGCGTACCGCCCATCCCGATGATCGAGAAACCGCAGGGCGACCAGGGCGTCAAGGAAGTCGAGCGCGCTGCGGGAATGCAAGCCCAGGCGTGCTTTGAGCTCCTCGCCGCGCAAGGGACCTTTTGCAAGTTCGGTGAACAGGCCCATCTCGATCGCGCTGAGTAGAGTTTTCGAGGCCCAGAATCCCAGGCCGACTTGCATGATTTTTTCGGGCGTCAACGGGCTGGTCTTTCCTGGTTTCGAGACTTTAACTGGCTTCCGGCGGGCGCGCATTTTATAACCTCCACATATTTTCCGGCTCGTCAAGCGGGCAATGGATTCGATTGGTTGGCGGATGATAACCGTAAAAAGTGGGAAGGCGCAACAAGCCGGCACGAAACGGCTCTACGGGACCGCTGTAAACGTTGCGCTGGCGGCCTGATGGGTGAAAGGCTCGCGAGCGATCACTTCCCAGGTGCCCGGCTCGTCATTGAGCGCCAGGGGGACAGAGAACTCCCCGGCGCCGCTCTTGAGTGGAATGGTCCCGCCATAATAGTCCACGGCCTTCCCGGAGGGACTCCGCACTTCGAGATGGACTGCGATTTCCGGGACGGCCTGGCCAGGTTGCCCGGCGGCCTGGGGGCGTGAAGGCTCTATTTTCTTCTGCCGGGGCTGGGCCGGGGGCGTGCGGCCTCTCAAGCGGACGAAAAACTTGATGGTCTCTCCGGCCTTGAAGAGACGAGTCCCGTGGCGTGAGTCGGCCAAGCTTACTGAAAGGCTGCCGAGCGGCGACGGCAGGAGGGCATAGAAAATCGGCTCCCCGGGAACAAGCCTTCCGCTTGCCTGCGTCACGCATCCGAGCGGGCGGTGAGCGCGCAAGTCATAGACGTAGGAAGGCGACGGAAAGTTGAGTCTCACTACTCCCGCGTCTGAACAGTCGGGTTCGGGCAGGACGGCGAGATACCTTGTGCTCGCTTTGCGGAAGGCGACGACTTCCGAGCACTTGAGCGGCTTGCCGGCGGCCGTGCGGATTTCTGCCAGCGGGTAAACGCCGGCCTGCCGGAGGGTATGGCGGAGGAGGGCGAGCCGCCCCGCCTGCGCCTCAGTCTTCCGGACGCGAGTGTAGTCCGACATCCAGAAGTTCAGGCAGACTGAACGCCCGGAACCATAGGGATGGTCGATCAAGAGTAAGGTTTCGCCCGCGGCTGCGCCGGGCCGTCCCGTTGTCGTGCGCAGGTTGGGACTCACCGGTCGGACCTCGAGTTCGGCGACGCCGCCCGGCAAGGCAACGCTCACCTTGGCCGCCGCGACGTCGTCCGCCGCGGAGCGCATTCCCAGCCGCTGCACGCCCAGGAGGTCGTCAATGCGGCCGGCGGGCTGCCAGCGCGCGTGACCGTCCATCAGCCCCGTCTCCCCGTCCGAAATGAGCAACCCGCCTTTCCCGACAAAGTTCCGTATTTCGGCCACCTCGCGGTCCGAAAGAGCGACGGAGTCCGGCAGGACCAGGACCTTATAGGGTCCGAGTTTTCCTCCCTCGATCTGTTCGGTCGTCAGGAAATCGTACTGGAACCCTGCGTCTTCGAGCGCCTGGAGCCACGCGGTCCGGTTGGCGTGGAACCGTTTCAGGTGGGCTGAGGTCGCATCGCCGCTCGTGACTTCGTGGGGCGCGATGTGTCCGTCCGTGATCCACTGCCCGCGCACGCCGAGCAGTGAATAGTGGACGGCGATGCCGCAGTTCTCCCGCTCGGCGTCCCGCAACAGCAGTGCCAGCCCTTCGTTACGTAATGCGCCCACGGTCGCGCCGAGGTCGCGGCCCTGTTCCGTCAAGGTCAAATCCGCGTTCAGCGCCGTATAGTGCCAGAAGAGCGATGCTCCTGCCTGCCCGTGAAATATCCGGTGCCACAGCTCGTGGCGAAGGACTTTGCCATGGTGTTCATAGCCGGTGAAGCCCGTCAGCATCAGCCCGGGTCTCATCGTCCGATGCAACTCGTCTTGATCGTCTTCTGAATAGGGTTGCAGGTAATCGACGATCTGGTCGAGCCGATACCAATTGACGGCGTTCGAAGGTCCCGGCGCCTGCGTGCCGGAAATGCTGGCCCGCGAGTCCGGGTCTTGCTCCTTCAGGGCGCCGGCTGCCACTTGAAGCGCGCGCGCAAAGACTTCTTCCATGAAGGTCCGGTGGTCCATCCAGCAGGGTCGGGCCTGACCAGGAGAGGTCGAGGGGGTCGCCGTAGGCGGTGAGTGAAGACTCGTCAGCCAGATAATAGGCCAGAGGACGGAACGCCTTCTCGTCTCTCATCTCGTCGCGGACCAGCCCTCGCAGTTTCCCCAGCCACTCGTCGCTCGCAAGGTCAGGGTCGCGGACCAGGTAGCGCTTGTCGCCCGTTTCCAGGAACTTGTCCTTCTGCTCGAGGTAATTCTTCCGGTAGTGCCAGTAAACTCCGAACCCGGGGGTGCGGAGTTCCTTGATCAGTTTGAAATTTCGCGCGGGGGTCTCCACGACGCTCGCGCCGATCTTGCGGAATTGCTCGTCGAGCGCGGGAGTCCAGGGCTGATAGGAGGGCGGACCGTACCACGGCATGATGAGTTCATAGGCGCCAAAATCGCGATCGAGACTCGCAAAATTCACCCGGACCTGTTTCTGGTCGATCTTACGGGCCCTGTCCTTGCCCTCACCGAAGAGCTTGGCGCGGACCCAGCCGATGTTGGTCGAGTAGTTCCCGACGTCAAGCGCGGCCTGGCCGGCGGCCTGACCGGCTTCGCGGGGATTCATGGGCCGGCGCGCGAGAAGGCGACCGCGGTTGTCCAGTAACTCGACGAGGATTCTTCCGGATCGCGCCGACCGCGTCTCGAGGGTCACCTGGATTTTGTCCCCGCGAGAATAGAACTGCCGGTCGGTCGAAAGCGAAACTATCTCATCCGGTTTTTCGAGTGAAAAAGAAATGCTTCCCCAATCGTAGTGTTTTCCGCCCGCCGTCAGAATCACGTCAACAAAGTGCGACCCTGCGGAAAGCCCCGAGGGTAATCCCACCGCGACCGCTGTGTTGCCGCGCTTGAGGAGAGCCCTCTGCCTTACGGTCCCTTCGCTTTCTCCCCATTCGTTCGAAAGCCGGAGCGACAACTCGGCAGATTGAAACGGCGTGGTATTCCGAAGGGGAACGAAGACCCCCTTCCCGCCTTTTCCCCCGTTCCTGACCTCCATCCGCCCTAACGTCAAAGCGGGCTCGCGCTGGGCGGCCCACAGGATGGACCGGCACAGCAGCGAATAAAAGTATTCCCACCAGTGGTCGTTGGTCTGGCCGAAAACTTTCCAGGGGACCTGCGGCGAGAGCCCGGTATTGACGTAGCCCAGTGCCACCACTCGACCTTTCCCGAACGTTTTGGTGGCGATGGTCGGCTCGCCTTGCGGCCCGACGGCGAGCGGCGTGGCCTCGGCGCCGAGTTCGTATTTGTAGTGCTTCAACTCGTCGAACGGAAAAGATTCAAAAGGCAGGTTGAGAGTGATGTAGTGCTCGCCGGCCATTTTCCATGAGCCGGCCGCAACCGCGTCCGGCCGTATTTCGCGGAATCCACGCGAGTCCACCCGGTCAGAGAGAACGCCGACCAGGGGCGAAAGATTCCACAGTTCATCGCCCGGCGGAACTTCGCGGCTCGGCGCAAAATCGTTCAAGGGCCCTTCGACCTTGGGGTCGTCGGGAGAAGGCAGGCCCGTCATCGGATGGATGAGGACCAGCCCCGTCCCCTGCTCGACACGCTTTCGAATCATTTCTCGAGCGCTCGAGATTCGTCAATCATCACCGTGTCGAAAGTGAGGTCCATGCGCTCGGCGAGTTCGACGAGCGTCCGGCCTTCGCTGACGCTCGGCACCACAAAAGCGCGGACGGGTGGACCTGCCGAGGGTTTACCCCAGGGGACGTGCGGAGTTTGAACGGCAAGGGTGAATGGGGCGTCAATCCGGGCGGGACTTCCGGGCCGGGCTTCGGAGGGCGCCGTCGGAGGATGGCCCGGGAGCATTGCCGCGCAAACAACGAGTGTGGCCGCAATCCATGCGGCTGGCAGACGACCAAGAAGCGACGAAGCGCGCACAGACCACCTTCTTTTTTAAGAGGGCGACGAAAGACCTGGGAACGAAGCCGGTGTTCACGCTCCGGCGGCTTTGCGATAGCGGGCCATGTGTTCCTGGTACTCCCGGTTGCGGGGGTCAAGCTCCAGGGTCCGGGTCTGGACCTTGACGGCATCCGTGAAATTCCGGTTGGCAAAAAAAGCTTCAGCGAGCGTGTCGATAAACGTTGCCTCCTTCCAGCGGGTCAGCTCGACGGCGCGACGCGCGTGTTCCAGGGCCCGCTGCGGGTCGCGGTAATGGACATCTTCGCTCGTCGCCAGAAGCCACGCCAGGTTATTATGCGCGACGGCCATGTTCGGCTTCAGTCGAAGGGCTTCCTCGAAGTGTTTGATGGCTTCGGCGTAAAGTTTTTGTTCCGCGCAGAGGTCTGCGAGGATCTGGTGGCCTTCGGGAGTCGCCGGGTTTTTTCCCAGCACGGCCTCGAATAGCCGCTGCGCCTTCGCCGGGTCGCCCCCTCTTCCATAGGCCACGGCCAGACCCAGCTGGGCGCGCGGTGAGCCCGGACTCAATTGCAGGGCTTCCTGGTACTCCTGGATAGCCTCCGGGACGCGGTTTTGCCCCAAATAGATTGACCCCAGCTCCAGGTGCGGGCGTTCATCGCCGGGTACGAGGCGTGCTGCCTCGCGGAAGCGGTTGATCGCCTGGTCGGGTTGCTGGGCAGTGCGAAGGCGCGCGGCTTCTTGGAGCAGCCGAGCCTCCGCGCGCGTAAACTTGTAGTGCTTCGCCGTGACCCACATGGCCAGGGCGACAACCAGGATCGGAACGACCACAATCAGCCGGCCGGGTTCTTCCTTTTCCACCGTCCCGGGGACTGCCTCATCACTGACGGGAGGCGGAATCAGCAGGGCGAGCAAGATGCCGGTCACCAACCCCCCAATGTGGCCCCAGTTGTCAATGTGGGGCACCGTAAAACCCAGGAAGAGATTCAGGAGGATGAGGGGCAGGATGCCTCCCCCAAAGGCGCGTCGCCAGCGTCGCGGGACTACGTTGCCACGCACATATCCCGTAACCAGCATGACGCCGGCAATGCCGAAGATTGCTCCGGAAGCGCCCGCGGAGACGTTGTTTGAAAGTTTCATGCTCAGGTAAGAGCTGCCAATGCCCGAGCCCACGTAGAGGAGGGCGAACCGGCCGTAGTCGTACACCCGTTCCAGGATGCGGCCCAGTAAATAAAGGCCGAAAGTGTTCAGGAGCAGATGGAGCCAGCCGATGTGGAGAAGCATCGGCATCACGAGCCGCCAATATTCCCCGTGCCGGAAGTAGGATTGATAGGCTGCGCCGAACTCGAGGAGTACGTCAGGGTCCGTCGAACCTCCCGCGCGTTCCATCAGGAAGAAAACGATGAGGTTCAGCGCCACGATGACGTAAGTGGCCCTGGGTTGCCTCGGAGACGGCCGAGGGAGCGAGACTTCGCGAGGATCGCCGGGGATGATAATGGGCTGGTCCGACACTTTTCTAGCCTTGCTCAGCGACTCGAGGCGACTGAATTACGACCGGAATTGCTGACACCAGCCAACGGCCCACGCCGGTTGCGGTGAGCAACTCGCGGCTTCCATTACTCTCCAGGAATTTCCTCGTAATAACTTTCTCCCGCGCAAGAGCGGCACAACACGCGTCCGTCCACTTGTTTTTCCCGGCCGTCGTTGACGCCTTCCCCGCATTCCTCACATACGATTCGTGAGTGAGGCCGCCCGGGCAGGTCTTCGGGTTTGAGCTTCACCTGGACGGGACGCAGGGTG
>QHZM01000300.1 GCA_003224665.1 Acidobacteriota bacterium | reverse complement strand
CCCCCAAGACAAAATTCGTCTTGGGGTCGCTCGTCGCCGGGGGAGGCGGGACCCGCAGCGTATAGTAATACGTCTTCGGGACACCGCCGCAGGACACGGCCACGAGGGCAGCAAACAGTCCCAGAGCTGTCACGCGGGCGGTCATGGGTTTATGCCTCCAACCGCTCGACGACGATCCGGCGGTCTTCACCCCCGAGGTTTTCGAGTCGCACTCTCACCCGCCTCGCTGCGCCGGTGTCTCGAAGCTTATCACCCCACTCCACGATTACAATAGCCCTATCGGCCATCAGGTCTTCGAGCCCCAGACCGGCAAGCTCGCGCGGCTCTTCGATCCGGTAAAGATCCACGTGATAGACCCTGGTCGGGAGCCCCTTTATTGAGCCATTTGAGACATGGCCGTAATCGTGCACCAGCGTAAACGTCGGGCTGTTCACATCCTCTTCCCGCCGCGCCCCGAGCCCGGCAACAACGCCTTTGACGAGCGTCGTCTTGCCGCTCCCGAGTTCCCCTTCCAGCAGCACGACGCACCGGGGCTCGAGCGCCCCGGCCAGCTCTCGACCGAATCTCATCGTTTCTTCGGGCGAGTGCGTGACAATGTCAAAAAGAGTTTGTGATTCCACCAGGCTGAAAAGCCGACCGTAAATAATCAGGCGCGCGGCGGGGAGCGAGCCGCCAGAGCTTGCGACTCGAACTCCCGTCTGCCCTTACTTCCCGCTCGCGATCGTTCTGAAAGCCCGCGGGAGCGCTTCGAGCACATCTCCAGCGATTAGCGAGGTCTCACCAATCTCGCGGGCCGCCAGGTCGCCTGCCAAGCCATGCAAGTATACTGCAGCGCGAACGACATCGGTGACTGGCCGGGCCCCCGACTGGGCCAAGAGCCCTGCCACAAGGCCGGTCAGCACGTCGCCTGTGCCGCCCGTCGCCATCCCGGGATTGCCGGTCGGATTTACCCACACCTGTCCGTCGGGCGAGGCTGTGAGCGTCCGGCTCCCCTTCAGGACCAGCGTGACGCCGTACTTTTGGCTGAACTCCCGAGCCGCTTCCACCCGGCGGGATTGAATTTCCGCCGTGCTCTGCTCGGCCAAGCGGGCCATTTCACCGGGGTGGGGCGTCAGCACGCGCACGCGGTCTTTCGATCGGAGCGACTTCACGCACCCGGCGAAAGCATTCAAACCGTCGGCATCGATCACCATGGGGAGACTGTATTTGTTGACCACTGTGCGGGCGAGCTCCGCCGTCTCGGGTACGGTGCTCAGCCCCGGCCCTATCGCCAGCACTGACTTGCCTTCGACCAGCTTATCCATATTGCCGTAGTCGAGCGCGCGGAGGGAGACCGTTCCGGCGTCAGTCTCCGGCAGGGGCTCCGTCATGAACTCCATCCCCAGAGAGGCGATGACCGGGACGGCACTTTTGGCTGAGGCCACGGTGACGAGTCCCGCCCCGGCGCGGAGCGCAGCTTTGGCGGCCATGGCCGCAGCGCCCGTCTTTCCAACAGAACCGGCCAAGACCAGAACGTGGCCGAAGTCCCCCTTATGAGCGTCGAGCGGCCTGGGAGCCGAGATCCACCTGAGTTCTTCCGGACCCGTCAAATTCAGGAAAAGGCTCGAGTCTTCCTCCAGCGCCTCGGGTGGCGTGCCGATGGGTTTCACGACCCATTCTCCCGCCCGCTCGCAGGCCGGCGGGAAAACGTGCGCACGCTTGGGGGCAGTGAAGGTTACCGAGGCGTCTGCGCGAACCGACTCGCCGATAAGCTCGCCCGTGTCGGCTGAAATCCCTGTAGGCAGATCAACCGCCACAACCTGCGCGCGCGGGAAAGAACTATTGAGGTCGCGAACAATTCCCAGCAGGAATCCCTCCAGGGGCTTGCTGAGCCCAGTCCCGAGAATGGCGTCGATGAGCAACGTCGTATCGGCCAGGGCGCCTTTGACTCGGCCCCACTCCGACTCATGGGTTACGACATCGAGCGGCCCGAGACTCGAAAACCGTTTGAGGTTGGCGCTTGCGTCGCCCTTCAACGCGGACGGGTCGGCGAGCAGGACGACGCGCGGCTTAAGGCCCCGCTCAGAGAGCAGGCGCGCTACGACCAGGCCATCGCCCCCGTTGTTCCCGCGCCCGCACAAGACCAGAATCCTGTGCTGGGAGAGCGGCGCGAAGTGCTAGAAGACCTGGCCAGGATTTTATCACCGCGCATCTCCCGCGACTACTGCTGCGGGCTTCGGCTTACGAGGACCGGGCGAAAGTGGCGCGTCTGGCGCGGCAGCAGATTGTTTGTCTCCAGGATCGTCCCAGGTGGGGATTCAATTTTAGGACAACGCCTTGGGGGAAATGGCCAGGGAAGTCGCTAAGTTCCAGGGATCTTTACAGCATCCAGCCACCGCTGACGTTCAATACCTGGCCCGTAATGAAGGAAGACCTCTCCATGGCGAAAAACTTAACGGCTTCGGCGACGTCCTGGGCCGATGGCGGGCGACCAACCGGGAAGCGGGCATCGACCAGCCGCTCGGCTTCTTCGACGGAAAGCTCTTTCTCATCGAGGACCGGAGGGTTGACCACGTTCACTGTGATCCCGAAACGGGCTTCCTCGAGAGCCAGGGAGCGGGTGAATGCCACCACGCCCGCCTTGGCTGCCGAATAGGCGGAAATCTTCGCCTGGCCGAACGCGCGTTCCGCGCCGACGGCGCCCAGGTTGATGATCCTGCCCCAGCGGCGCTGGCGCATTGCCGGCAACGCGTACTTCGAAGTGTAGAAGACACTATAGAGGTTCGAGAGCAAGATGGAATGCCATTCCTCGATTTTGGATTCGTGGACCGTCTTCCACTCGAAGTCCCCGACATTGTTGACAAGAATATCGAGCCGCCCAAAGTGTCCGGCGACGCCATCAATCAGTGCTTTAACGCGGTTCGGATCGGTGACGTCGGTCGAGACAGCCCAGCTTTCGGCGCCGCGGTTGCGGAGCGCCGCCACAACCTTCTCGGCGCCAATTTTGTTGGTGCGGTAGCTCACCGCCACCCGGGCGCCGGCGCGGCCAAGCGTGAGCGCCACTTCCTTCCCGATGCCCCGGGACGCCCCCGTCACCAAGGCTACTCGACCTTGTAGAGACAAAATCCGGCTCCTGAATCCGCGCGCCCCGGTGCAGTCTACTGAGTTTCACTCAGGCCGGCAACCGGGATCGCCATCAAGTTTGCGCCTTCGCGACCAGCAACGTCATGTCGTCCTGAAGTTCCGGGTTGCCCGTCCAGTCGGCCACGCTGCGGCAAATTTCCTCGACCAGGACTTCAAGCGGAGCCCCCAGGGCGCGCCGGGCGGCTTCCACCAGCCTGGCCTCTCCGAACTCCTCTCCGAAACTGTTCTCCGGCTCTGTAAAGCCGTCGGTGAAGGCCAGGAGCAAGTCCTCAGGCTCGAGCTGGACTTCCGCCTGCTCATAACGGAGCTGTGAGAATAGACCCACCACCGGCCCGCCCGCCCTCAGGCGCGAAATTTCGCCCCGGCGAAGCAGGATCGGGGGCAAGTGGCCGGCATTGGTATAGGTCAGCTTCCGCGTCCCGGTGTCGTACACTGCATAGAACAGCGTGGCGTATTTTTCCATCGGCGTGTTTTCAAAAAGCTGGTGATTGAGCCGGGCCACAAGGGCTGCGGTTGTAATCGGGGAAACGTCCGGGACGCCCCCGGGGAGATAGCCGTTGTACAATTGCGCGTGGAGCGCGGACTGGATGGTCGCCATCAGCAGGGCGGCGGAAATGCCCTTGCCGCTGACGTCAACCAGCGCGAGGCCGATGCGGTTATCGCCCAGCCGGAGAAAATCGTAGTAATCCCCGCTCACCGCGCGCGCCGGCTTGCAGAACCCGTACACCTGCAGGCCCGGGACGTGAGGCGCGACCTGGGGGAACAACTGCCTCTGTACTTCTTGCGCGATTTCGATTTCGCTCTGCAGCCGCAACTTTTCCTGGGACTCCTTAAGCAGGCGCTCGATCGAGGCCGTCATGCTGTCGAAGGCCTCGCCGAGGGCGCTCAACTGGTCTCGGGCGGGGAGATTAATCCGGTAAGTCAGATCGCCGGTCTTCACGCGCTCCGTCGCGGCGTACAACCGGTCCACGGTGGTCGTCATGGACCGCGTCAACTGCACCGAGATTACCAGCGAGAAAATTTCGATCACGAGAAACACTATCGCCACGACGAAAAAGGCGGTGACATAAATCCTGGAAAAGCGACCCAGAGTCTCGAGCAGTTGCGTTGCGAGCGTCCCCATCCGCGACGTCACAAAGACAAAAACAGATTCCGTCAGATATTGCTTTGTTTCACCGCCCCAGACGACGAGATCGAGCGTCGAGGCGCCAAACACCGTCGAGTCGAAACGACTTATCGGCACGGGGACTTCGACTGACTTTGACCGGATCGTCCTTGTCTGCCTCGATTCCATCTCCGGACCCCCGGGTAGAGCGGGGACCCCTTGCGGCTTGAACCCGGCCGGCGTGGCGGCGCCGCGCGGAACGAGAACGCCGACAGGACCAACCCCTTCGCCCACGAGGTCCAAGAGCTCCGGCGTGAGCGGCTGGGAAAGAATCAAAGCCAGCTCCCCTGCCGACGTGGGGCCGCGATTGACGGCGCGCAGAGCGATTTCGTCTCCGTCCACGACAAAGCCTGCGAATTCTTCTCCGGCAAGCCAGGCCGGGACCGTCATGGGTCTACTGAGCGGTTTGCCGTCCAGGCGGAAAGCGCGGGTCTGCGGGCCAATCCGGAGGGTCACCTCAAGGCCCGGATAACTCTGCGCGTGTTCGCTCAGCTCGGTCAGATACAAATTCTGCAGCCGGCCGAGCATTTTGCCGGCACTCGATTCCCGGCTCTGATGGGCTTCGTGAGCCACGGCACGGGTCAGTTGTTGCAACTCGTCCGCGCGCCCTCGCAGTTTCATGGCGACCAGGAAGGCGGCAAACTGGCCGCCCGTCATAAAGTCCTTCAGGAGGACCAGCAAGACGATCAGGAGGATTGGAACGACGCCGATAAATATGTAAGTGACTATCAGCCGCCTGCGGAGCCGCCAGAGGACGCGGTGCCTGACGAACCCCACCAGGCGAGCCAGGTAGTAAAAGCCGACGGCGATCACGCCGGCCCAAAAGAGGACCCACAATAACGCGGGCACGCTGCCGGCGGTCAGCGACACGACCTTCAAGGCCGCTCCGTAGGCCAACATCCAAACGGCAAAACGCGCCATGGGATGTTTGCGGTATTCCTGAAGGAGAAATTTCAACATTGCGGCGAGCATGTGAGCGGATGGTTCCTTGCGCCCCGCGAGTGGCCCCGCAACCGAACGGCCGTCCCGCGCGCACATTCAGGTCTATCGATGGCCTGCATCATCGACAACGCTCTTGACGGGTCGGCGGTCCGACGAATCCCACCGACCTGCCGTGCCGGCCGGCGCGGCACCGGTCCTGAGGGACTGCACGCGGCTGTGCTTTTTTCCGTAACTGAAATAGATGATGAGACCGACCACAAGCCAGACGACCAGGCGCAACCAGGTGTCCCGCGGAAGGCTGGTCATCAAGTACGCGCAAACGAGAATGCCAAGGATCGGGACGGCCGGGACCCAGGGCGTTTTGAACGGACGGGGCAGGTCCGGTCGCTTCCTCCGCAGGACCCAAACGCCCGCGCACACGATGACGAAAGCTAGCAGCGTCCCGATGCTGACGAGTTCACCGAGCACGTCAATCGGAATAAGGGCGGCGAAGACGGCCACGAAGAGGCCGACGAGAATCGTCGAAATCCACGGAGTCCGGAACCGCGGGTGGACCGCTCCCGCCCAACGGGGAAGGAGTCCATCGCGGGACATTGAAAAGAAGACGCGCGACTGGCCGAGCAGCATGACCAGCATGACCGTGCTGAGGCCGAAGATGGCACCGAGCTTGACCAGGAAGCTTCCCCAGCGCACACCGGTCGCATCG
>QHZM01000299.1 GCA_003224665.1 Acidobacteriota bacterium | reverse complement strand
ACGCCCCTTACATCTTGGATGAAGTTCAATCGGTGGCCGCCATCCTTCCCGAACCGGAGCTGTTTCTGGGCGCCGGGGCGAGTCGCGCCACGCTCCAAGAGCGTGGCCCGCGAAGTCGCGTCGTCCACATTGCCACTCACGGCTATTTTCGCCAGGACAACCCGATGTTTTCAGGAATCCGCCTGGGAGATTCCTACCTGAATCTCTACGACCTTTACCAGTTAAGGTTGCCCGCCGAATTGGTGACACTCAGCGGGTGTGCCACGGGGCTGAACGTCGTGACCCCCGGAGATGAATTACTCGGACTTGTCCGCGGCCTGCTTTCAGCGGGCGCGCGAACGCTGCTCCTTACCCTTTGGGATGTCCACGACCGCAGCACCGCAGAGTTCATGAAATCGTTCTACCGACGGTTCCGCGAGCATGGTCACACGGCCTTGGCCCTACAAGGCGCAATGCTCGAATTGCGCGAGCAGTGTCCACACCCCTATTACTGGGCACCCTTTATTTTAGTCGGCAAGGCATTACCCGCATAGGAAAGACGAAAAGAGAAGAGTCGTGAAAGTCCCTCCCGGCAGTAGCCTCGGGCGTTTGGCGGCGGCCTCGACGCAGCGGCTTCGGTCATTCGGACTTGGCGAATTTCGAGCGCCGCCGCTCGAATTGGCCCCTACAAAAATTTATACTCACCTATATTTTTTGGCGGATTCAGTACTCTTATGGATTGAAAGCAGGACAAGCAGCGGGCACTCGTAGCGAAGCCGGGCAGTTATCGTATTCCACCGAAGGGAGAATAGAACATGAACCATTTCGCCATCGAGGATTGGGCTGATTTCGCCCGCGGGCTCGCATCGGCGGACCGGAAGGGGGCAATGCAGATGCACCTGGACAACGGTTGTGGCAAGTGCGCAGGCGTCGTGAGCTTGTGGCAGGAAATTTTGGACCTTGCCGCGGGGGAATCCTCTTATCAGCCTCCAGAAAGCGCAGTCCGGACTATCAAGGTCTCTTACGTGCTGGAAGGGCTTCGGAAAACTTTCCCGCGAGGAGCGCAAATTGCTAAGCTGGTCTTTGACAGTTTTCGCCAACCCTTGCCCGAAGGCGTTCGAAATCTCGGTCCCCGCGCTCGCCAGCTCCTGTATCGAGCAGGAAAATTTGCAATTGACCTCCGGCTGGACTCCGGACCGGACCGGGCCTCGCTGGTGGGCCAGGTATTGGATTCGACCCGCCCCGACCAGGGAGTCGCTGACGTCCCCGTGACCTTATTCAAGAGCAGAACCAGAGTCCTGAAGACCGTGACCAACCGGCTGGGGGAATTTCATTTTGAATTCGAAGACCCTAATGGGCTCCGGGTTTGGATCGGAGTCGACCAGGAGCGTCCAGTCTTCATCAACCTGCTTGAGCTGGAAGCATGGAGAGTTGACCAATCGCATTTAAAGAATTCGGGAGTCACTCACGGTAAGATGTAAGTGATTGATCCAGAAGGAGATGTCTGTCGTTTTCGCCGCCACAGGCGCCTCGACCTCAGTTGTCCTCTGAATGGAATCTCAAGCGACGCTCTCCTAAGACGCCCTCTCAAACGCGTGTTCCGCCCAGGCGCTGGCAGTTATGTTTCAAGTTGGTTGCGGACGCTGGATCGCCGAATCAGGTATTTTCCAGTATCTTTTTCGGGTATTTACCCTATTGCTACCTTCTGGGCTTTTCCGGTATGTAAACAGTTTGAACAGGCCCCAGGCACAAGGGAGAGGTGCCAGGGATTAGGGGACCTGGGAGGTTGTAATGGGCACCGGGCCCAAACGTCAAGCGGAGACTCCCAAGGGTGGTCATGCCTGCCCATTCTGCCAGGTGGGCTTCCTCACCGAATCGCGGAGCAGCAACCTGTTGTACTGTTCAGGGTGCGGACAGGTGATCCCTACGCATCACAAGAGTCCTTCCCCGCTGGAGGCACCTCGCAAAGCTCTTCCGCTGGGAGTACAGATAGCCAAACTGGTCTTTGACAGTTTTCGCCAGCCATTGCCCGAAGGCATTCGAAATGTCGGTCCCCGCGCTCGCCAACTTCTCTACCAGGCGGGAAATTTCTCGGTTGACCTCCGACTGGACCCCGGACCGGACCCAGCTTCTCTCGTGGGCCAGTTGATGGATTCGACTCGCCCCGACCCAGGAATTGCTAACGTCCCCGTGACCTTGTTCAGGAGCGGAAGCAGAGTCTCGAAGACCGTGACCAACAGGCTCGGAGAATTCCTGTTCGAATTCGAAGATCTGAAACATCTCCGCCTGTGGATCGAAACGGACGAGGAGCATCCGATCATCATTGATGTGTAGGAATTCGAAAATGGGAGGCGCGGGCAGGCACAGAATAATCGTGATGCCCTGAGGGATTTTCCCGCGCCAAGCTAGGTATGTCACCTATTGCAAAGTAATCCGGAATAAGCAAAAAAGAGGTTCGCATGCATTCATTTTCCTTCACAAATCTCGAGGGAGAAAATAGAGGGCGGGTGAAGACCATGGGCAGGCGCGCAGCCCTAGTGCTATCGTTTCTTTGTCTGCTTCCCGTAAGACCCGCGATGGCAGACAATCGATTTATTGTTCGCGACCCAGCCGGTCTGGCCTCAATTCAAAACGTCTGCCTTATACTGGGCTGTAACGTCTCGGGCGGACTCGATGGCTCTCTCGGCCAAGTCTTCCTGGTAACAACTCCAAGCTTTGTTGATCCGAACGCATTCCTGGGGTTCCTCCGGAGCCAGCCTGGGGTAAGCAACGCCGAGCTGGACGCTCTGCTCCACGTTCTCCAGGCTTCGGGCGCAACTCCGCCGACCGGACTTTACGACATGAGTCCCGTCAACTACTTCGGCACGACGGTGTGGCATGGTTACGCGAGCCAGCCGGCGGCTCAGATTATCAACCTCCCCTTAACCCAAACCACGTATAACGTCACCGGCTCGGGCATCGTGGCGGTGATTGATACCGGCGTGGACCCCACCAACCCGGTGCTCGCGGGCGTCCTGGTGTCGGGCTACGACTTTACCCACAACGTGCAGGGCGGGTCCGAGCTGGGAGACGTCACCCAGTCCAGCATGGCGGTGCTCGACCAGACCCGGCCCGCACAAGTCAACCAGTCATCGATGGCTGTCCTGGACCAGAATACCGCGACGATGCTGCAAAATCCGAGTTACGCGGCGTTCGGCCACGGAACGATGGTCTCCGGTATCATTCACCTGGTAGCGCCCACGGCCCAGATTATGCCCCTGAAAGCTTTTGCCGCTGACGGTAGCGGGTACACTTCCGACGTCCTGCGTGCTATCTACTACGCCACGCTAAACGGCGCCAACATTCTCAGCATGAGCTTCAGCTTTCCTTCATATTCCCTGGAGATGATGCGTGTCGTGTGGTTTGCCGACCGGAAAGGAGTAGTCTCAGTGGCCTCGGCGGGGAACAATGGCAATGCCGCGTGGCTCTATCCGGCCGGCTACGTGACCCTGGTCATGGGGATTGCTTCAACCACCAATGACGATACGCGCTCCTCATTCTCGAACTACGGCGAGGATTACGTCTGGATAGCGGCGCCGGGCGAAGGGATCATCACTACTTATCCGTTTGGGACTTATGCTGCCGGCTGGGGAACTTCGTTCAGCGCGCCTTTCGTCTCCGGAGCCGCCGCGCTGCTGCGGAGCGTCCAGCCTAATTTGACCGAACACCAGGCTGCCCGAGCGCTTTCGCACGCGAAATATATCTCGCCGGAATTAGGCAACGGACGCCTGGATCTCTACCA
>QHZM01000298.1 GCA_003224665.1 Acidobacteriota bacterium | reverse complement strand
ATGTTCTGACCCCGACGGAAGTCCGCTCCCCATTTGATGTTATGGTTACCTCGGAACTTCGTCCAGTTATTTACCCACTGGAAGACGTTCTCGGTCTCCAGGAGCGGACAGTTGCACTGACTATTGTCCAGGCCAAAGCCTTCGCGAAAACCGCCGTTGCCGAAGATTCTCAGCTCCGGAAGGCCCGAGGTGTCTTCCCGCCCGGGAAGGTTAAGGTTCGGGAGGCCTGCGTTTTCAGCAGCGGGGATGCCGAAGTCGAGGGGCAGGACCTTCACCCGATATCGAACGGCAGCAAAGCGGAAATCGGTGAGCAGGGTGGGGCTCAAGGTGTAGTTGAACCCGGCAACCCCATTCAGGTTCCGCGTGTCGGATTTGCCGGCGAACCCCAGACCGGACAAGGCCGGCGCGCCAGCTTGGCCAAAGGCCGCAGGAGAGATCTTCAAGAAGCCTGCGTAATGGGTGCTGACGAAGTAGTGCAGCTTCTCGGTCACGTAATGATCAACCTTGATGTTGAAACGATTGCTGTCAAACTGTTCCGACCCGCCGGTTGTAAAATTCGGCTCGGAAGGCAAGATCGGGGTCAGGTTGGGCGGCGGCAGGAGGTTCAGCAGGTTTGTAGCCTGCGACGTAATGCGACCCTTAGGGATGATGTTCAGGCATCCGGGATTGGTCGCCGTGTTGCATAGGGCGTAGTTCGCGTCAGTAGGAGAAACGGAGAATTGTGTCCGGCCCGTGCCATCGGGACTGCCGGTCGCCGGATCATAGATCGGGATCCCGAAGGCGCTGAAATCGCCCTGGCGTTCTGCGGCGGTCGGAACTCGGGTCAGTACCGAGGCGCCGATACGGCGCCGCCCGACCTCGTAGTCGCCGAAGCTAAAGAGCTTATTCTTGATCAGTGGCCCGCCAATTGACCCGCCAAACTGGTTCAATCGCAGCGGGGGAATACCGCGATTGGGAGGCTTCAGGCCAGTAACGGGGTCAGCCAATCCTTCGCTGAATGGGTCGCGCGCTTTAAATACGTTGTTCTGTAAGTACTCGAAGAGCGAGCCATGGATCTCGTTTGATCCCGACTTGGTCTCCACCTGGATCACGGAGCCGCCCGCCTGCGCAAACTCCGCGTCGAAATTCCCCGTGGTCATCTTAAACTCCTGCACGGAATCCAGGGTGGGGTTGATTATAATGATGCCCAGCACGGGGTCGTTGTTATCGGTGCCGTCGAGTATGAAATTGTTCATCCCAAAAAGCTGGCCGTTGGTGTTGATTTGAATTCCGCCCTGGGGGTTTTCACTCGAGGCATGTTGCCAGTTCATTTTGGTCGTGCCGGGCAGCAGCAACTCGAGTTCGGTGAAGTTCCGGTTCAGAACAGGAAGCTCGTTCACTTGCCGGCCGCTCAGTGTGGCGCTCACGTCGGCGCGGTCTGTGGTCAACAGTGGCGGGGCTGCGTTCACAGTGATCTCCTGAGTCTGCGCCCCGAGTTCCAACACCGCGTCCACCCGAGTGGAAGTGTCTACGCTCACCGTGACGTTTTGTTGGACGACCGTCTTGAACCCCGAGGCTTCGATCGTGACCTTGTACGTCCCGGAGACGAGGTGTGTCTGGGTGTAATTGCCAGACTCGTTGGTCGTAGTCGAGACGCTGACCCCCTTGCCCACCTCGGTGAGCGTGATCTTGGCTGCCGGCACAACGGCGCCCGTTGGGTCAGTCACGGTCCCAAAGATGTTGCCGAAGACGGCCTGCCCAAAACTCAGGCGCGGCAAGGCCAGAGAAATGGATAGGACGACAAGGGACGCAAACTGAATCCGTCGTAGCGTAGTCACGGTGAGCTCCTTCAACTTGAACTCTCAGGTTTTGGCTTCATGGACCCGGCTGCCAGCCGCAGGACAAGCATTGTAGCACTTATCATTCCATTGGCCCGCGTTTCTGTGACATTTTATATGTGCATGGTGGATAAGGCAAAGCAGCCGCAGCTAGTTGAGGTCCTGTTCATCGAATCCGGTCGAAGCGTGCGTCCCTACAAAACTTCGTTAATCAGGTATGAAAAATTGAAGGTCAACACCGCGCCGCCTGGGTGGATTTCGCCGACTAGGCCGGAAGGCCCCGCGAAAGTCCATCAATCGACTTTGGAGCAAGCTGCGCTCGCGCGCGGCCATTACTCGGGGTATTATTTCACAGGCTGCTTTCCGACTGGAAACGAGAGTCCATGTCGCAAATTTCGCTTCTGCCCCACAGTATCGGATTTCTCTTGACGCTTGGGACTTTGGCGGTGCAGGCGCCTGAGGTCCTTAGTGCTGACCTGAAGCCCGAGACCCTTCAAGCCTTCTCGCGATACGTCGAGGCGACTGAGGCTCGAATTGACAAGGAGCTTCGGCGGCCCGGCGCGTTCCTCTACGTCGAGGGCCTTCCCGAGCCTCGCCGCTCGAAAGTATTCGCGGAGCTCAAGAAGGGAGAAATCTTTATGGAGCGCCTCGAAGCCTTGGATGCCTCAGGCCGGAAGATCACCGCTCCGAGCAGCCTCATCCACCATTGGATCGGCGCGGTCTTTATTCCTGGGGCCACGCTTCCCCAGGTGCGCGATTTGGTCGAGGACTACGACCATCACCAGGACATCTACAAGCCCGAAGTAGTCCGCTCACAGCTCAAGAGTCGCGACGGGGACGACTTTAAAATTTTCTACCGCCTGCGAAAGCATAAAGTCATTACCGTGACGCTCAACACCGAGCACGACGTCCACTACACACCTGTGGACTCGACGCACCTCCGCAGCCGGTCCACCGCGACGCGCATCGCGGAGGTCGAGAACCCTGACGGGCCAGGCGAGCACGAAAAGCCCCTGGGGCACGACGGGGGATTCCTCTGGCGGATGGACTCCTGGTGGCGGTTTGAAGAGCGCGATGGAGGCGTTTACGTCGAGAGCGAATCGGTTTCCCTGACGCGCGACATCCCGTTCGGCTTGGCCTGGCTGATCAAGCCCTTCATCACCGGCATTCCCAGAGAGTCCCTGGAGAACACTCTCGGGTCAACCCGCTCAGCGCTGCTCGCGCGCCTGGCCGCCGTGCAGCCAAAGTAGACTGGACCTGGTCCCGGAGGAGTCCCCGCTTCCGGCGAGGGCAACTTTCCTAAAGCGGCAAGAACACCGGGCGCTTTTCGCGGGTGGAAATTTCCGAGGCGAAACAGATTTCGTGAGTCTGGACGGAGTCCTCCAGGCTGGCGTGGGACTCGCGGTCGCTCAAGATGCAGTCCACCAGGTGGTTCACTTCTTCACGAAAGGGATGGTGCGTGACGTCGCCGCTGTCGGGCAGGATGGTCAATCGAGGACGCGACTTTGCCGAGGGTGCCGTCCTCAAATTTTACCACCGTGACGCTGTTGGGTTCGTACTCGTACCGCAACGGGTTCTGCGCGCTGAAATTCGAGAAGGAAAAGACTTCGACGGCCTGCCGGCCGACGAACCAGCGCAGGCCGTCCACGGCGTGGCAGCCCGCGGTCAACAGGCTGCTGCCTCCGGTCTCTTTTTTGACGTTCCACGCGTATTGCGCGTACCAGGGGCCGATACCGTGGAGGTAATCGACCTCGGCGTAGAAAAGCCGGCCCACCGTGCCGTCCTTGAGAAGTGCGCGGATCATCTCAAACAGTGGGTTCCAGCGGAGAACGAAGCTCACCACGGTCTTCACCTTGGCGGCGCGCACGGCCGCGAGAAGCTCGCGGAAGCCCTGGAGGTCGAGCGCGACGGGTTTCTCGATCAAGAGGTGTTTGCCCGCCTTCGCGGCCGCGATTCCCTGCGGCACGTGGAGGTGGTGAGGCGTGCAGAGGGAAACGATTTGGATGTCCGGATCGGCAAGCATATCTTCAAGACGGTCGTAGGCGCGGCAGCGCGAGAGCTGGTGTTCTCGTGCCTTGGCTTCGGCGCGCGCCTTTTCCCGGCTGACGATGCCGCGGACTTCTGTATGGGGATTTACCCCATAGGCTTTGATGTGCTCGCCCGAGACCCATCCGGTACCCACGATGCCGACGCCTAGGGTCTTCATGAAATTTCTCCTTTCTACGGTCCGTTGAGCTGCCGCCATTTCTGGGCGAAGGCGCGATTGCCAAACTTCACGCTTCCCTCCCGAGGACCGTTTGTTATCGGCCCAAGGGGCTTCTGGTCTCCTGCATCCTTCTTGGAGGTAATACGCCTTAGGACCAGCTCAACTTCAGCTTCAT
>QHZM01000297.1 GCA_003224665.1 Acidobacteriota bacterium | reverse complement strand
GGCGATACTCGGTCCTGATGTGCACGGCGTCAGGCTGCGCGCTCACTTTGATTTCAATGTCCGCAAGTCGGTCCTCCGAAGAGGCGCTCTTGACGGCATCGACCTTGACTTCTTCGCGGTCCCAGACACTGACTCGCACATCGCCGTTGATATTATCAAGGCTTACGCGCCCGCCGGCGCGAAGCGGATACGTCTGGTGGAATTCCTCGGTCAGTTCCTCGCGCGCCCCGGGCGTCGACGCGAGTGCGAGTTGAAACGCGACAGCAAATGCCGCGAGCCCGCCGGCAAGGATTCGTTTCGGCATCGGATTCCTCCTCAATGCGAAATCATCGGACGTCATACCGCTGGAAAGCGAGCAGCGCTCCGAAGCCCATCACGAGGGTCTCCGCGGAAAGAATCATCACTCTCCACACGGCGTCCCGCAAGCCTTCCGCGAGCGAAGACTCGCGGAACTGGTAACGGGGAACGCTGGAGGCTTCCAGCGGTTTAAGGGAGAGGTAACCCGGCTGGAAGTACAGGTGAATACTCTCGGGGTCCGCCAAGTCCCTCTGGCGAATCCATTCCTCGAGGGTCCGCCGGTACTGGTGCCCCTGGCGCACCAGCAGCTCGTCGCGAAGCACTCCGGTGCCGTTCAGCGATTCGGCGCCGTATTCGAAGAGGCTGGTCGGCGAGATCGACGAGATCGCGCGCACGATTCTGGCCTGCTGGAATTTTTGCCGCAGGTAGTCTTCCCAGATTGCCTCTTGAAGACGTTTCCGCTTGTTCTGCGCCTCCGTCGAGACCTTTTCGAATTGGTAGTTATCCGCCTTGCCCATCTCCCGCCCGCGCCACGTGGACGAATCTCCCTTGTACTCCGCGTTGATGATGTCCCAGACTTTGCCCGACCTCTCGTTCACTTCGTTCTGCGTGGGGAGCTTTCGCACCTGCTGGATAACGAGCGTCCCCATCCCCGGGAGCACGACGATCGAGACGGCCCAGACCATCACGGCGAGCACCATGGAGGAGGCCGGACGGTGGGTGACCGTCGAGAGCAAAAGGCCGAGGCACAGGAAGAGCGTCATGTAAACGGCCGAATAAACAAAGAAGAGCCCCGCGCGCCCCCACTCGGCGGCGCTCAAATCGATCTGTCCCACCAGGGCGAGCAGAAGCAGGGAGAGCAGTATCCCCGCGAGGAGCATCACCAGCAGAGTGGCCAGGTTGGCCAGCAGTTTTCCGACCAGGATTGAACCGCGCGAAAGGTTGTACGTCTGGAGGAGCTTCAGTGTGCCGTGGGCCTTTTCGCCGCTCACCGAGTCATAGACGAACACGAGGCCCAGAATTGAAAAGGCCGTCCCGGCGAGGAACGACCAATCGAGCGCCTGAAAGGACTCAATGAAGGCGTTCCGGCTGAACGCGCGCGAAGTCGCCGGCTGGTCGCCCCAGATCCGGATCGTGAAGCGGTAAGCGTTGGGCAAGCGGTCCTGTCCGCCGGAGGCCAGGAAAGCGGTCTTCAGCGGGACCTTGAGGACCTGGAAGTCCTGTTCGGGGAGGTCGTCGAGTTTTTTCCGCTGGGCCAGTTCCTGTTCCCAGCGCTGCTGGACGTTGCGATACTCCGTGACTTCATTTTTGTATCGCTGGGAAAACACGGCCCCGCTCACGCCAAAGAGGACCAGCACGATCACCAGGCCGGCGGTGAACTTGAAGCTGGTAAGTTGTTCGAGCAGTTCGCGTTTGAAGATGTCTCGCATCGGGTCCGTCCGGGAGCGGCGTTTCGCCGCAGCTTTAGCCGCGCACCGAAGCGCGGGTCGTGCCAGCCGCAGGACGACTTTCTCGCCGACGATTCAAATTTTGTCTCGTCACCTCACGTCGTAACGGATAAACCGCACGTAGGCCACGAGGAACAGGACGAGATTGACGGCGAGCAAGTAGACGATCTCCGGCGCCGCCCGGGCCAGGACCGTGCTGGTCCCCAAGCGCGAGTGGTTAAAGGCCGGCACATCGCCCAGGGAAAGATACAAGTTGGTGTTCTTTTCCCGCTCCGTTTCAATCTGGATGAACTTGGCCCAGGCGGTCTGGTCGTGGGCCCATCGGTTAAGAACGTCTTCGGCCTTCTCGCCGGTGGCCGCCATATCATCCGCCGTCTTGCCGACGGCAAGAAGCGTCCAGGGACGGTCTCCGTCGTCCGGGTCGCCGGTAAACCAGCGCCAGGAGCCGAAAGCGTTCTTGCGGGCCAGGTATTCGAGGAAGGTGTTCCGGTATTGCGCGGCCAGGGCAATGAAGTGGTTGTAGTCCTCCTTCGATGTCCCACTGACGATGTCCAGAGTGTTCTGAAAGACGGCGGTGGGCGAGAGGAACGCCAGTTTGCGCGCCAGGGCGGCCTGGAGTTCGCGGTAGCGCAGGTACCGCCGCCAGACTTCCGCCCGCCGGCCGGCAAACTTCGCGCAAAGGGGAATGAGCTGGCCGAAAAATTCACGCAGGCGGTCGTAATACTTGGCGTCGCCGAAGTGGCACTCAAAGGCGGTGCGCCCGCCCCAGTTGTTGTTGATCGCGTAATAGTACAAAGCCTTGGGATCGTTGCCTGGGTCCCGCGGGTCTTTGAGTTTCCGGCCAGCCTCGTCCTGTTCCTTTTCAAGTTGCGTCAAGCCTTCCTTCGCGACCTGGTGGACACGCGCCCGGTCGCCGGTGAAGTCAGGGAGCATGGTGGCGAGATTGGGAACAATGGTCACGAAGACGAACCAGACGAAAGTGGAGAAGACAAGCGCAAGGGAGGAGCGCTGGAAGGCGCTCGAAATCACGAGGCCCGCGAGGAGCATCAGCGAAAGGTAAATTGCGTAGAAGAGGAACATCAGACCGATGCGAATGAACTCCTGCGGGCCGAATTCGGCGTGGGCAGCGCAACCCACGACCAGGAGTGACGCGAGACACGCGAGCGCGGTCGGCAGCATGAGCGTGATCCAGGCACCCAGGTATTTCCCAAGCAGGAACTCGGAGCGGGAGAGCGGGTAGGACATAATGAGCTTCAGCATCCCGGCCTCGCGCTCGCCGCACACCGCGTCAAAAGTGAAGAGGAAGGCGAGGAGGCCCAGGATGACAGCAACAATGACGGTGAGGTCGATTTCCGAAAAATTGGACAGGTATTCGTTGCCCCGGTTTTCGCCTTCGGCTTCGGTATTTTCGGTGTCAACGCTGATCCAGAAGTCCGTGCCCAGGCGGCCTTCGAGGCCGTGGTCGAGGATGCTCAGGGGTTCGGGAGGGCGCACGACCGTCGGACGGAGATACGAATAAACGGTGGTGCGCCGCTGGCCGTCGTTGTTCAACTTGAGCTTCGTCTGGTAGCTGTCCAGGCGGGCGTTGTAGTCGAGACTCCCGATATAGGCCGCGAGCGCGGCGAGCACCACCGTCAGAGCCGCCCCTACGGTAAAGCGGAGCGTCAGGATGAGGTCACGCGCTTCCTTCAAAATCAGCGTGCCGAGCAGGGATTGGGTTTTCT
>QHZM01000296.1 GCA_003224665.1 Acidobacteriota bacterium | reverse complement strand
AAGGAACATGGAGGAGACTTGAGTGTCGAAACGACGAGCCAGGAAGGGACAGTTTTCAAATTGACTCTTCCGCTCGCTACCCCGGCAGAAAGATAGTCGTGGAGCTCTTTCGTATCTTTAAGCGGGAGAGGGTTCCTTCGCGCCTGCCCTTCGCTACATAGGTAGGCTCTTCGTGGAACGCCGCAAGATTTGCAGCAGCTAATTTTTGGTGGTATAAAGGTGTTTTAAGGCTTATCTATGTGTGACTTGCGGGTAATCGTCTGTTTGCCATTTTTAAAGCTTGCTGGGAAAACAGGTTCCTGGAAGGCAAATCGACGGATTAGAGGTTTGTCCCCAGTGTTTGGCATCCTACCCCGCCGGCGTCTCTGTATGCGCCATGGACGGCGCCGTGCTTGAAGAACTCCCGAAGTGGCAGCCCGGAGCTGTAATCCAGAGCAAGTTTCGCATTGTCAGCAAGGTCGGCTCAGGCCGAATCGGCGTCGTCTTTAAGGCAGAGAATCTGGCCCTGAAGGAGATGCGGGCTCTCAAGCTGCTCCTTGGTCAGGTCGCGCATGACGAACGGCTGGTCCAGCTCCTCAGGGCAGAAATCCGCTCCGCGAGGATTTTCAACCACGCAAACGCAGTCCGGGTTGAGGACCTCTGCCGGGCGGAAGACGGGTCGGTCTTCCTCGTCATGGAGTACGTGGCCGGGGAGAGCCTGGGGGACACTATCCGTAAGAGCGGCCCGTTGCCTGCCCTCAGGGTCATCGAGATCACGCGTCAAATCTGCTCGGTTCTGGAGTTCGCCCACAACCTTGGCGTAGTCCATCGAGACATCCGACCGGATAATATTCTGTTGGTTCAGCAGCCGGACGACCGATACCTGGTTAAAGTTCTGGATTTCGGAATGGCGAAGTTCAAAGAAAGAGTGGCGGAACGGGGAATCGAGATTGGAGGGATCGCCAAGACAAAAGCAGGACTGGCGGTTGGCGTACCCCCTTACATGTCTCCCGAGCAATCGAAAGGGCTGTCTGTCCAGGGGCTCGACAGGCGATCAGACCTTTTTTCACTCGGGGTATTAATGTACGCGGCCCTGACGGGAGAGCCTCCATGGCCACCGGACGCTTCGCCCGATAGTCCTCCGCTTCCACTACAGGGCCGAGGAGAGGACTTGAAGCTGCCTGACTTGGCCGTCGAAATCGTCATGAAAGCGCTGAAGAATAATCCGGCCCTGCGGTACCAGTCCGCCTCCGAAATGGGATTGGCCCTGATCATGGCGGAAGAGCTTCTGGAAAGAGAGGCCGAGACCAAGAAAAAGGACTCCGAGGCCTCGGAGGAATTTGAAATCATCGGCGATGTAGCTCCTGCAACCGCGGCTGCACCTGGCTCATCCGATGCTGGGGGCGCAGGAGGTATTTCAGTGAGTCCGCCGTCATTCCAAATCGCTTCGAGCGTGGAAGAGAAGCGAATCGGGGGGGCTGATAAAATCCCTGTGGTTCCCTCGGAATTTGAGATTGGTGAGATCCTTGAAAGCGAGCCGATATCAACGGCTCCGCCGAGTCCGACGCGCCATTCGCCCCTAAAGGCTTCAGTCGAGATGGAGTCTTTTTTCGAGACACCCTCGTTGTTGCTGGGCGACTTCGCATCCGGCCAGGAAGCTGGCGCCGCGGCCCCGCGGGAAGCTGAGGCTAAGGACACTCGAGGTGGCCAATCCAAGCAGTCGGAACGCGGGGCTTCCTCCCCTCGGGTTGGGGCACCCTCGAAGGGACCGACCGCTCCAAGTCCCTCCGCATCTCAGCTTGCTGCTGGCAAGGGGGAGCCGGCAGCGAAGGGAAGTCCCGTCCGGACTGCTTCTGCAGCCCAGGGCCCTTCGAGCCGCCTCGACCAGACTGCCAAGATGGTACCTCCGGTTCGCAGCCCATCGGGCGTCCAAAGCGTGTCAGGCTGGGTAGGCCCTCCTTTGAAAGCACCTCAGGCGCGAAAGTTGCCGGGGTTAGCGTTTTCATGGAATCGGGCCTCACTAGGACTCGAAGGTAGTCCCTTGCGCGTTGGCTTGATCGCCCTCACCTTTATCCTGCTCGTTTTGCTCGGCGCCCGATTGATTTTTCACGTCGTGCCCTGGACGGAGTCCTCTGTCGAGACTCCGACGAACAACCAACCGGAAGTGGGAACGCCCGCTTCACAGAGCACGACCCAGTCTCCTCCAATAGTTGCGACCACTTCGACGAACGAGGCCGCCCCTCCGCCGGCTCCGAAGGAGACCCCGCCTCCCTCGCTGCCTAAGGAGGGTGCCGTGGCTGGCTCCCTTAGCCCGACAGAATCTGTTGATGTTGGCCCCGACCTCAAAACGCCGATTTCAGAAGAAAGCCGAGGGCTTGCGGGCGAGAAAAGGGCTGATTTGAAGAACAAAGTCCAATCGGGACAAACTCGGGATCGTGCCGTGCGCCCTCGGAGTTCTCCGGCCGTCCAGCTACGGGTGCGGAGGCTATCGCCCGCCCAGCAGGCTGAGCTCAGAGATAAACTCGTCGTTGCCGGATTTTTGCTTGGCCGTAGCGACACCCGCGGCGCGATAGACGCTTATGAAGCGGCGCTGAAAATCGACCCCACTAATCCCGATGCCAAGGCTGGCCTCGCGCGTGCTCGCCTGGCCAGCGACTCTCAGAAGACCGGCACGAGGCCATGAGACTGCTTCGCTCTATTCTGAGAAGGAAACTTGGACCCCGCAATGCAGTCCTCGCAATTGTTCCCTTGGCGGTGGCCATTGGGTATGGCCTTTTTCAGTTGTGGGCGGCACCTCAGGCCGCCGGCCCACTCGCCGAGGAGGACGTGGTGAAACTCCTGGCGATGGGCGCCAGCCACAACGCAATAACGGCCCTGGTGCGTAAATACGGCATCAGTTTTCAGCCGGAAGAGGGGACTCTCCGGCGCCTGAGGAATGCGGGCGCGCAGGAAACTCTGTTGCAGGCTATTCGAAGCGCAGCCCCTCCTCCCAAGGCCCCTCCCAAAGAGGTCCCCGCGCCATCTCCTGCCTCGCCGGGGGAGGCAGATGCAGCCGTTTTGGTTGAGGCGGCACGTCACCTCGAGCTCGCCCAGCTCAGGGCACTGAATAGAGATTTTGATGGAGCCTTCCGCGAATACGCTGAAGCGCAGAGGATCCGCCCGCGCGCGCGGGAAATCTACTTCCAACGCGGCCTGCTCTTAGCTGAGCTCGGTCGTTATTCCGAGGCTGCGGCGAATTGGAAGAAGTATCTTGCCGTCGCGGGCTCGGGAACGGACGCGGAGACCTTCACCCGGAAAATCGTTGAATGGGAAAGCCAGGCCGAAAAAGATGAAAAGGTGAGGCGACTGGCCGAGCGGGGGTACCAGGCGCTGGCAGACTTCAATGCGGACGGGGCGGTGAACTCTTTCCAGGACGCCGTCGGACTGAACTATTCGGTGAGCGATTTGCTCAACTTGGCGGGGGCTTGCCTGTTCAAGGGGGATTATGAGTCTCCGACCGTACAGAACGCCCTCATCCTCAACCCTGAGCTGGCGTACGGGTACGCCCTGCTTGGGGCTGCCTTGCGACAGAACGACTCCAGAAGTTTTCAGGTGGAAGCGGGGGGAGCCGCCCGGCCCGACCCCAATACGGCGATGGCGCACAACCGCCTGGGATGGGTCTTATGGAATGAGGGTAACTTTCGTGATGCCCTGCGTGAGTTGCATAAAGCCGCCGAAATCGACCCCAAGAGCTCCGGCTGGTACGCCGACCTCGCCTACGGTCTAATTTTCCGGGGCGACACGGGAGCGGCTCAGGTGGCGGCTCGGGAGGCGCTTCGCTTGAAACCCAGTGACGCCGGCGCGCATGATGCGATGGGCCTGGCCCTCGAAAGCAAAGGGAGCATTGAGCAAGCTGCGCAGGAGTTCAGAGAGGCCCTTCGGCTCAGTTCCTCTACAAATTCCGCATTCCTCCAGCACCTCAACCGAGTGACAGGTAAAAGACCCGAGGCGCACTAGAGGAAACCTGCTTTGAAATCGTTGACCCCGCGGGACCTCCGCAAAAAGCGAGCGGGCCCGAGTCACGATGGGCACCTTATGAGGTACAAGTTAGCCGCTTGGGTTCTGATTTTCGCGTGCACTGCCTATGGCCGGGAGAAACAGAAAGACCACTTCGCGCTGGCCAACAACTACGCAGCCGAGGGGAGGTGGGACCAGGCGATCTCCGAATATCTTGAAGCGCTGCGGCTCCGGTCTGATTATCCCGAGGCGCATTACAACCTCGGCATCGCGCTTGCCGCGGTCGGTGACTTCGGCGGAGCCGAGGCCGAGTATCGCGAGACACTTCGCCTGCGCCCTGATTTTGCCGATGCGCACAACAACCTGGCCTTAGTCCTCGCCGGGCGGGACCAACTGGACGCGGCAATTGGCGAATTCAATGAAGCGTTGCGGCTGAAGCCGGACTCCCTGGAAGCTCACTATAACCTGGGCAACACCCTTCAGCAGAAAGGCGATCTCGACGGGGCCATCAGCGAGTACCGGAATGCGCTCCTCCTGAAGCCGGACTCAGCCCCGATTCACGAAAACTACCGGAATGCGCTCCTCCTGAAGCCGGACTCAGCCCCGATTCACGAAAACCTTGCGAATGCGCTCCGGGTAAGAGGCGATCTGGAGGGCGCCATTGGCGAATACCGGAATGCCTTGCGACTGGACCCGAAGAACGCCGACGTGCAATTCAACCTGGCGAGCGCGCTGGATGTGAATGGGAACTTGAACGACGCCATCGACGCGTATATTCGCGCGCTGCAATTCGATCCGAGCGATGCAGCCTCCCATAACAACCTGGGACTTGAGCTCGCAGAAAAAGGTGACCTGGACCGGGCGATCGCGGAATTCTTGAATGCGCTTCGCCTCAAGCCCGACTACGCCAAGGCCCATTACAACCTGGGCTTCGCCATGGAGCAGAAGGGTGATCTTCGGACGGCCCTCACTCATTACCGGATCGCCTACGAGCTCGACCCGAGCAGCTCCAAATACCGGGCCGGGTACGAGAAGCTGTTGCAGATTGTCAAGTCAAGACCACAGAAAACCTGATCTTTTGTATATCAAGTTCTACTGGTCGTCGGTTGTTTTCGTGCTTAGGTTGTGCGCGGACCTGGAAGTGGTGCGGCGAGTTTGTGTGGAGCATGTCGTTCGTATCTGCGCGGGTGAGCCTGGCGGTGTCGCTGGGCCTTGCTTGAGGTTGTTGTTGGTTGTGCGTGCTGAGCTGCGGAGGTTGGCGCGGTTGAATGCAGGTTTGCGCTCGAATATGAGAGAACGCCGAAGGCCGAGAAACACTACCTGCGCATCCGCAGTGCCATCGACTCTGACCTCAGCCTGGACCGTTTCCTGTACCTGGTCCCTAACTACCACGTGATGGCTTTCGTGTCAAAGTACTTCTGGGACGCAAAGCATCAAGTCTGTTTCGGACTGGTCAAGGACTTTCTGGATCGTGTGCTGGAAACCCAGGTCACGGTCTGTGGCCGTGCCCTTTCCGCCCCACTGAACCAGCTTCTCGCCCGTGGCAGACCCTCCTGAATCTTGCCTCTTGAGCGTGTCTTTGGGATGTGAATGCACTGCCTTTGGAGTGCCGTGTGTGCTCGCAACAGGCTGAGGAAGGCCGGCTTAGTCGTCGACTATATCGACGAGCATGTGGTTTTTGTCCCAAAAACGACATGCTCTGTTTGGTGTCGAGTGCGCAGGCGGTGCGCGGTCAGGCGCTCGCCGGCGTGGCCTGCAGGCTGCGCCAGAAGAAGTACGAGAGCCCCCAGAGCACGCCGGTGGCCGCCGCAGGCCCCACGCCTCCGGGCCATCGTCGTGCGGCCGGCCGCCCGTTCAGTCGGTGGGTCGCCCGCTGCCCCACTTGGTGGCATACGGCAGCACGAACAAGTACAGACCAGTGAGCAGGAGCAAGGCGAGCGGGGGCAGCGCCATGAGGCCCACCCAGACGGCCTGCTTCTTCAGTACCAAGGCGACGATGTTGGCGATGACGGCCACCGTAAAGGCAATGGCCAGCCAGCGGTGGGTCTGCCGAACCAAATTGTTCCAGTTCAATGGGACCTCCTCTGAAGACGAGCCCGAAGCGCATCGGGCACACCTACAAGTACTACGTAACCGCGTTCACGGTGCATTGTTTTGCGATCCACCTCGATTCACGAGTTTTGAGCCGCCTGAGACGGCCGGTTGGGCGTTTCAATACCGAACTGCTTGGCGTACTCCGCGTTCAGCCGCTGCCAGCCGGCGAACTTCATGGCCTCGGCGCCGACGATTCGTCCAATCGGCTCACTCGCTAGGAGCCGCTCAAGGACGTCGAAGAAGATGTGCCGGCATCCAAAATTTAGACCCTTAGCGAGCCACGGAACGCCCTAGCGGCATAGTAAGATTCCGCACCGTTGTGATACACGAAAACAGTGTCGTAGCGGCGATCACAAAAGAGGGCGCCGCCGAGTTTTCTGATAGCAGAAGGTGTTTTCACCCAGCTCGACGTTTTCGTATCGAAATTTCCAAGTTTCTGCAACTCTCGATATTGTTCTTCCGTTAAAAGCTCAATGCCCATGGCAGCTGCCATATCAACAGCGTTATCTTCTGGTTTATGTTCTTTCCTTGACTCCAGCGCT
>QHZM01000295.1 GCA_003224665.1 Acidobacteriota bacterium | reverse complement strand
CAAAACTGGGTGTAGGACGGGAACGTTTGCTTTCGGCCAGGTTTTTCTGCCTTAACTGATCCACAAGCCCTCCAGGAAAAAAGAAAGGGCGCTTTCGCGCCCTTACCCGCCCTCTGGCGGGCCTGCTTCGCCGCTCCCTGTGTTGCGGGGCTGGATTTCACATCCCCGCTGATGTGCGATTCATCGCCTCGGACCGCCGCCTCTATTGCGTCAAGTTCTTCGTGCTGGCCACGGTGGCGGTCCCGATGGCCTCGCCTGTGACCACGAGTTCCACGCGGCGGTTCTGCTGCCGACCCTCGGCGGACTCGTTCGAAGCGACGGGTTGAGTCTTGCCGAGGCCGCGCGCCGTAATCGAAGCGGCAGAGACCCCCTGCTGAACAAGGAAGTCTCTCACCGAGGCAGCGCGCCTTTCGGAAAGCTGCTGGTTAAAATCTTCGCCCCCAACGTTATCGGTATGCCCCTCGATTTGGAGATTTAGTCCCGGGTAGGCCAGCACGATACCGGAAATCTTCGCCAGCTTTTCCCGGGCGCCCGGCTTCAGCGTATACCTTCCCGAATCGAAGAGGACGTCGGACATATTGACGATGAGCCCGCGGACGCTGTCGCGGGTCTGGAGGATCGAACTGAGCTGGTTGAGCAAACGCGAGCGAAGCTCAGTCTTTTCGGCTTCGGCCTGTTGCCGGAAGCGTTCGGACTGTTCGGCTGCCTGGCGAGACCTCTCAGCCTCGGCCAAGGCCGTTCTTTGTTGTGATTCAGCGGCCGCACGCGCCGATTCGGCGGCAACGCGTTGCCTTGATTCGCTGTCGGCGGCCTGTCGAGCATTCGCAGCTTCATTCTGAAGCGCCTGTTGTTGCGCTACGAGGGCGGCACGGGCTGCCTCAACCTCGGCCCTTTCACGCGCCGCGCGCTCGGCCGCCAGCTCGGCTTCAAGTTTGGCCCGCTCCGCCGCGGCCCGGGCGGCTACCGCTTCGGCAGTCCGCTTAGTAGCTTCTTCGGTCTCAGCCTTGGCGCGCGCTTCCCGGTCCGCCGCCGCTTGACGCTCCATCGCCTGGCGCTCATCGTCTCGGCGTTTCATCGTGAGGGCGCGAGCATCTTCGGCGGTCTGCACGGCTTCCCGCGCCATCATTTCCACCTGCTTTTTCTCGGCTTTATGCGCGTGAAAAGTCTCCCCCTGCCGCAGGAGCTGCTCGGCCTTGGCGAAGGTGTCTGAAGCGTACCGGTCAGCGCCTGCTGCCCGGGCAATCTTTAGGGCGTTCCTGGCCTCGTACAGCCCTAAGGGCACTCTCGGGTCAATTCGCCCCGCCTGGGATTCTGAAGAAATGTTCGAGTATTGGCCTCTCTGGAGCAAGTCGAACTTGGCGTCGATTTCCTCGATCTTCCCGGCCGTATCGGGGCGAACAATGTTTTCCATCACCACGACGTCGCTCGGCTGCATTACGGCGAAATAAGGCTCCGCAGTTACGATCAGAGCGAAAGACTGCAATTCGGCGCTGGCGTCGACCTTGCTCTTCCCTCCTTCCAGGAGGGCTTCGCCCAGGTTCGTCGCCCGGCCTACCGGGTCGATGGCCCACAGGACATAGGTCAGATACTCAGGACCAAATTGCGCCGCGGGCTGCATCTTTTCGAATTGCGCCTGGACTTTGACGGCGCCGCGCCTGCTTTCCACCCTCGCCTGGCCTTTGGCCTGAGGGAGAAGGGGCGTCCCGCGGAAATCGATCCTCGTGGCTCCGCTGAGGTGGCCGTAGTTGATGGCCTTGGTGGTCCGCGCCACCATCGTCACCCGATATAGCGTTGTCGATTGATTGTCTTGAGATTGCGTTCCAAAGGTCTGCTGTGGCTGGGACTGCGCCAGCGCCGCGGAAATCAAGAAAAGTCCAGCCACAGGAACAAGAACTTTCTTCATCTCAATCCTCCCCCTCGCAGTCATCGGAGCCGGAGTAATGAAGCTCGGGGCTGCGGGGCACGAAACGGACTTGCATGCGATCCCCCGGCCGTCCTTATTGCCCTCTCCGCTAACCGCTGTGTCTGGCGTCCACAGCGCAAGAGCCTTATATACAGGGTGTTAAAGACGAGCCTGGCATCGCATAATTATCCCGGGAATATCAGGATGTTCGCAATTGGCAGGTAGTCTAATTCGAGTCCAGCGGTGTGACCTGTCCCGCAGGACAGGTCATGGGCCAGGCGGGCAAAGAGATCAGTGGCCCCTGTGGTCCATGGGTTGGCAGGGAAACGTGGCTGACACGTCGAGTAAGGGCGGGAACGCATGCTCTCGCGACCGGAAGCTCCCCGGGCACTCGCCCGCGTGCCGGACGCTCCTCAGAATCAAACCCTGAAATTGTGAGCCATTTTGCAGGTTTTTTTAGGCGGCGGGCTCATCGGACAGGTTTCCTGGCGGTACGGCACGAGCGGGCGGAGTATGCACGTCCCATGCCAGCCCCAGAACGCTCAGCGCCTGGATAAAACGGAAGACAGGGTCGAACTCCCAAAGTCTCAAGCCATGCCGGGAGGAAGTTGGGAACCTATGGTGGTTATTGTGCCATCCCTCTCCATAAGAAACGAGCGCCACCCACCAACAGTTCGTCGAAAGGTCGTCCGTATTAAAATTCCTGTACCCGAAAGAGTGACTGGCTGAGTTTACCAGCCAGGTGGTGTGATACGTCAGCACAAGCCGGACAAACATCCCCCAGAGCACGAACGGCCAACCGCCCAGGGCGTAAAGCAACAACGCCAAGGCAAGACCCAGCGGAAGATACATGTGTCCGAGAAACCGATAGAATCCAACTCGCTGCAGGTCCGGTGCGTACCTCTCGATCATCCTTTGGCGCCCCTCTTCGGAAGGCGTCCAAAACATCCAGAAGACATGGGACCATTCAATTGAAAGCGTACCTAATAGAGCAAGAAAGTACTCCACCGCGCGTGAGCACTTGAACGAACGATGAGTGAGAAGCCGGTGGAACCCCATGCAGATCCCGAGCGCGCCGGTGATCCAGTGCAGAAAAAAACAGACTGCCACGGCCGCCAAGGTCGTGTGCCACGCGGCCACAACTGCACCGAGGTGGATCGCCAGGATAAAGGCGGCCTTCCACGGAGCAAATTGATCCCGTCGAGCAGGAATCGCCAACGCTGAGGTCGGCGAGAGCGCGCCGTCGCTCATTGATCCTCCCTGTCGAAATCTGGAGTTCGGTCTTGGCGGGAAGTGTGAGTGGCGAGTGATGCCAAGGTTTCATCCGCCCCGGAATCGTCCACACGAGAAAGGACGAAAAAAATGCTTATTTGCTCGACAAAGTCCTCTGTCTGTCCCGTTCCCGGGGCATCCGGGCGTTATGGTAATCATCCAAGTCCGATTGGGCGACCTCGAATCTTCTTTCCCCGGAATGGTCTGGGCAGGCAGCCAGCTCCCGCTTCAGCTTGACCGAGCAAATGCCAGGTGCATCCTGGTAGCGTGCGCGACGGGAGACGAAGGCTTCGTTCTCGATACAAACCGTGTATTCACATGGTTCACTCGAAACTTCCCGCACCATGAAGGTGTATTCCCGGGCCGACGCTTTCGCCTCAAACCCGACGTATTGGACGATTGCCTTTTCGCTCACTTAGCACGTGCCGCGCTCTTGACTGGAGCGAGGGTGGTGGACGCCTTCTTGCGCCGCTTGGCAGGCTCGCGCTTCGGAGGTACTTTGTCGGAAAGCTCGACCACCAGAAGGCTGGTGACAAATTTTCTGATTCCGTGGAGATCGAAGTCGATAGAGGTACGTTCGACGTTGGATGCGGTGATCACACCAAAGCCGTATCGGAAATGTTTGACGTATTGACCCTCTTGGAGTGCCGCCATTAGAGCCTCCCGCTTTTAGATAAATTAAACGGACCGTTCAACCAGTGACTGGAACGACTTCCATCATCGAGTGCAGCGAGGCGCGCAGAAACACGGTCTGCTATCCAGTTACGAGCTCGACCGCCGCCACAAGGTAGCTGGAGCCGCGCTTCCTTGAGCTGTAAAGCCCGCCCCTCGAGTTCAACCCACTCGTTTGGGCGATAGCCCGCGCCACTTGCTTCTCCTTTGGGCCAGCGAAGTCAACGAGTGAAAAAAGGCGAGCCAGTAAACACCCGGCTCGCCCTTCTACTCTACAGCGCCTTGACGTTTGTGGCTTGCAGGCCCTTGGGGCCGGAGGTGACCTCAAACTCGACCGCTTGGCCATCGGCCAGCGACTTATATCCCTCGCCTTGCAGCGCCGAGAAATGGACGAAAACGTCTTCGCCGGATTGCCGCTGGATAAACCCGTAGCCCTTACTGTTGTTGAACCACTTTACTGTGCCTTGTTCTCTCAATGTACTTCCTTCCTTCTAGTGAAGCTATTTGCTACTTCTCGCAGTGCCGCTAGCGCCAGAACAATAAAAGGGCTGCAAGTGTGATCCTGCAGCCCTTTTCATCAGTTCGGCGGAACTTAAAGGTTTTACAAGAGCAACAAACGCAACCCCATTATAGCACAACTCTGTCGCTGCGTCCAAAAGAAAGAAAGTTTGCGGCTCTGGGGCTCGATTCGGCTGTTCAGGGTGCGTTCTGGTCAGCGCCTTCGACGCTGTTCTAGGGGCTCTTGGACCTATGGCTGAAATACTCAATTTCAGGACATGCTTTAATCGAGAGCTCCGCCCACCATCCGGCGAATTCTTAAGATTACGGGGCCATTTTCGATGATCCCCCGGGTCCTCTAGGGTGCTTCAGTTTGCGCTGCTCGTAGCACAGAGACGGCTCGTCACCACACGCCCGATTTCCGCCATGGTAATGGGCTCCTCGAGGTAGTCTGCGGCACCAAGCTGAATCGCTTCGATGTAGCTACTCATGTGGCGGCAACGGGTAACGACTAGTACGGGAATGTGGCGGTCCTTTCCCATCGCGCGTTCCAGTATACAGCGACCCTCAAATGCATCACTTCCCTGACTCACAACGACGAATCCAAAAGTTTCGAGGTCAAGATAAGACAAACCTGCCGCATAGGTGGTGGCCGGGACCGCCTCTAACCCCAAATCTTTAAAAACGTGGCGGTAATAAAACTGAAGCGCGGGATCTCCGTGCACTACGAGGACTTTAACTTTGGGAAGAAGGTGCGGTGTCATGGTGTACCTCTACGCTGTTGGACGACATGAGCCTTGTGGGCGGTGATAAAACCCTCGCCCCGCGTGACCGAGGGGAGAGAGGTGGTAGGAAGCCAGACCGCCCCATGAGTGATATTCCTCTTTATGGGTGGACAGGATCAGGGCGTGGCTCGAACACCGCCCGATTTCTTGACAATTCCCGTCCCTGTCCCCTTTTGCGCGGAGAGAGTCGCTCTAGGTATTCCCGGATATCTTGATCCCGGATCCGCAGGTGCTGCCCTGCGGGTGTCCCGTTTGTTTCTGCTTCCAACTCTCGTTGCAACCGCGCAAAACAGATGCCTGGTCCGTCCTGGAATTTTAACGAGATCCAGCGAACCGTTTCTGATTGAATTTTGACAGTGAATTCGCGCGTCTCCTTCGGCACATCGATCACGCGAAAGGTGTAGATACGAGAACTGGCTACAACATTGAATCCAAAGTACTGGATGTACATGTCCGTGCCTTCTTGATGCTCAATCGGTGCTGCTCATTCGGGTCTTTAGCTGCCTCTGCGCGCTACGGGCGAAATTGGGGCCTGTTAACCAGCTTAGCCTTCTCTTGCGTGGCGCGGTTCTCCTCGTCTTGCTTCTGTTGACGCTCGCTTTCTCGCCGGGGGGCCTCTTGCTCGTCCAGCCGGATCGCTTCGACGATGGCGGCCCGAGCCAGAGCATCCAGCCGTTTCGAAAACGCAATCATTCCAAAAGTAGGCTGGTAAGAAGAACGAAAGAGGTTGAACGAGTACTGCGAGTCTTCCCAACGCGCAATGACCGCTTCCCTATCGTTATAAACCTGGGACGAAGAGTAGGTGATTTCAGCCGAAGGCTTTGTGGCGGTACCATACTTCGCTGAAATAGCTTCGACCACGTCCTCTGTCGTCAGCCCTTCGGTTTTATATCGATCATAATTGACCACTATTCGAAAGAGCTCACCGTTGTAAAAGCTGAAGAGGATGGTCCTTGCCGGGTCCGGTTGAGAAGAACTAAGAGAGAGCTCAGACCGCCAGTTCAATTCTTGAATCAACGCCGGACGTTGATGGATCACTTTCGCCTCTGATGGCTCCAGGCCCACCTGTTTCGCTATGGCGGGTAGGCTCATCCCAAATTGAAATTCCCGGTACCGGGAAAGATCTTGCGCATTGATCGAAGGCGTCGAAACCGGGTCTGCTTGGAGCGAAAAGCCGAGAAAGCGTTGGCGTTGCAACTCCAGTTCTTGGATCGCCGGCGGCCGCTGAAGGATCGCCTTTGTCTCAGACGGTTTCAGATCCTGCGCACGAATCAAGGACGCCACCGACAGCACGGCACAAGATATTAAAATTACGAAGCTGC
>QHZM01000294.1 GCA_003224665.1 Acidobacteriota bacterium | reverse complement strand
GGTCTTCGAAAACCGTCTGGCCCGCGTCATGGAGAGCGGAGCAGCAGCAAAGCGCTCCGCAGCGAGCTCGCTGCGCAGCCTCGCGGAAGGTTTCGTCCAGGCCGTCGCCCGAGAAACGCCGACGCCGGGCGGCGGGAGCGTCTCCGCGCTAGCCGGAGCGCTTGCCGCGGCTCTGGAAGAGATGGTCTGCCGGATCACTCTCCGCCGCGCGGCTTACGCCGTCCACCACAAGACGCTTGAACAGTCCCTCCAGCGTCTGGCAAGTCTCCGTGACCGCCAGCTCGAAAACGTTGACCGGGACGCGCGAAGTTACGACGGCGTGCTGGCCGCCATGAAGCTCCCGAAGTCCACCGAAGCGGAAAAGGCCCAACGGGCCCAAGCGCTCGAAGACGCGAGCAAACTGGCGGCGAGTGTACCGCTTGAAACGGCTGAACTCGCAGCCGAAACGCGCCAGGTGGTGGAGACCCTGCGCAGTATCACCCTCCCGCAGGCAGCGTCGGACCTCGCGGTCGCGCTCTCCCTCGCTGACGCTGCGCGCCGCGGCGGCATCGAAAACGTCCGCGCTAATCTGTCATCCATTCAAGACAAAGAGTGGCTTGCTCAAATCGAAGAGAAAATTCGGCAGCTCGAAAAGACGGTCAAATAGTTTCGCCCTTCCCGCCGGGAATAGCTTCCGCCCACGCTCCGGCCTATCCGTTGAAATCCCGCGAGCCGGAAATCAAAGTTTTTTGGCGCCTCAGCGACGCCGGCTGGCGGATTCCTGCTCGGGGCGTTTCACCCAAGGCCAGGACTTAGGGTCACGCGAGGAGAGTAGGCTTTCTGCGCATTCGTAGCTATAACTCCTTGAAGCACGACGGGTTACTGGACACCCTGGGGGGGGACAATCCTCATGGCACACCGGCATTCGGCTGAGATAAACTATACGACCAATGAGCAGCCAAAGGGTGCTGCGCAAATTGTTCGACCCTAGCAACTCCACAAGGCCCCTGCCCCCGGCGCCGTACACGGACGCTCCTGCCGTCCCCTCGCTGCAGGAGGTCCACCGCACGGTCGGCGTTCCGAGTGGAGTCGGTTTCTGGAGAAAAGTGCTGGCCTTTTCAGGACCGGGCTTCCTGGTCGCTGTGGGCTACATGGACCCCGGCAACTGGGCCACCGACATCGAAGGGGGATCGCGGTTTGCCTACCGGCTGATCTTCATTTTGATGATGTCCAATCTGATGGCGATCCTGTTGCAGACCCTTGCGGCGCGTCTCGGGATCGTCACGCAGCGGGACCTGGCGCAAGCTTGCCGCGAATATTACTCGAGGCGGACGAGCCTGGCGCTCTGGTTGTTGTGTGAAATCGCCATTGCCGCGTGCGACCTGGCGGAGGTCATCGGTTCGGCTATTGCCCTCAACCTGCTCTTCGGCATTCCGCTCACCTGGGGTGTGTGCCTGACGGCGCTCGATGTCCTGGCCATCCTGTACCTTCAGCGCAAAGGTTTCCGCTACCTCGAAAGCATCGTGCTGATACTCATCGCGACCATCGGGGCCTGCTACCTGCTCGAAATCATCCTGGTGAAGCCCGACCTCGGGGCCATCGCCCGCGGCTTCATCCCGACCCGGGAAATCTTCACCAACCGCGACATGCTCTACATTTCCGTCGGCATCCTTGGCGCCACGGTGATGCCCCACAACCTCTACCTCCATTCCTCGATCGTGCAGACCCGCGCCATTGAACGGACGCCCCAGGGCCTGCGGACGGCGATGCGGTTCAATTTCCTGGACTCGACCGTGGCGCTCAATTTCGCTTTCTTCATCAACGCGGCGATCCTCATCATGGCCGCCGCCACGTTCCACCGTCACGGCCTGACTCGGGTTGTGGAGATCCAGGACGCTTACCACACGCTTTCCCCGCTGCTCGGGATCCCGCTCGCCAGTTTCCTGTTTGCGGTCGCGCTGCTCTGCTCCGGCCAGAATTCCACGCTGACGGGGACACTGGCGGGCCAGATCGTCATGGAAGGCTTCCTGCACATCCGCCTGGCGCCCTGGCTCCGCCGATTGATTACGCGCCTCATCGCCATCATCCCGGCCATCATCACCGTGGCGCTTTACGGCAGCCACGGGACGGCGCGGCTGATTATCTTCAGCCAGGTGATCCTGAGCTTGCAGCTCTCATTCGCAGTTTTCCCGCTCGTCAAATTCACCAGCGACCCCGCGAAAATGGGCGAATTCGCCAACTCGCGGTGGTTGAAGGTGCTGAGCTGGGTCGTCGCGGGAATTATTGCGAGCCTGAACGGTTACCTGCTGCTGCTTACGTTCCGGAGTTGGGCAACCTGAGCGAGACTCTAAATGTTCAAGAAGATCCTGGTTGCCCTTGACCACAGCAAAGCCGACGAGGCACTGCTGCCTCGGGTGAAGGACCTCGCCAGCCTGACTCGGGCCGACATCCTGCTTCTTCACGTCTCTCACGGCTGGGCGGCGCGCTGGCAGGAGAACCTGAATCTGGAGGACTCCCAGGAGATCAAGGAGGACCGCGAATACCTCGACAAGGTGGGAGACGAACTCCGCGGCCTGGGCTTTCGCGTCACCTCCCGCCATTCGACGGGCGAGCCTGCCACGGAGATTTTGAAAGCGGCCCGCGAAGAGGATTGCGACCTGATCGCCATGACCACGCACGGCCACCGGCTGATTTCTGATTTGATTTACGGGGCGACCATCACGAAGGTCCGGCACGAAAGCAACGTGCCCCTCTTCCTGGTGCGGGCAAGGGCCGAATGACCTTCCCCTCGCTGCCGGCGCTGAGGTGAAAGCTCCGGAGGAACCCATCCCATGATGATTCCGGGCTACGCCACACCGGAAGGGACAAAGCGCTTTCAGGAGCGCTTCGGTGCGCGGGCGCCGCGCCATTTCCGCGAGTCCCACGGCCTGTGGTTTTCCTCGATCGGCCTCGGGACTTATCTCGGTGAGCCAACGCCGGCGCGAGATGCGGCCTACGGCGACGCCATTCTTCGCGCCGTCGAGATGGGCACCAACGTCATCGATTCCGCCATCAATTACCGCCACCAGCGCAGTGAACGCGCCATCGGCCAGGCGATGGGGAAGATGATTTCCGAGGGGAAAGTTCAGCGGGATGAAATCTTCCTCGCCACCAAGGGTGGCTTCCTGACGTTCGACGGCGAAGAGCCCGCGGAGCCCTCAACCTTTTTTTACGAAAAGTTGATCCAGCCCGGGCTGGTGCGACCGGAGGAAGTGGCGGCAGGCTGCCACGTGATGTCTCCGAAATACCTGGCCAGCC
>QHZM01000293.1 GCA_003224665.1 Acidobacteriota bacterium | reverse complement strand
TCGTTGGCATCACCTTCTTCGTCCTCGCGGCGTACGTCACTTACGAATCGCTCAGCGACCTCTTGTTCCAGGCTCGTCCCCGCGCAAGTCTCGCGGGCCTCATCTTGGCCGCCGTATCGCTTATTGCGATGCCATGGCTCGGTCACGCCAAGCGTCGGGTGGCACACCACCTCGGCAGCCGCGCCCTTGCCGCCGACGGAATGGAGAGCTATGTTTGCTCATACCTTTCGCTCAGCCTACTGTTGGGGCTGGGGCTGAACGCATGGGTCGGCTATTGGTGGGCTGATCCGGTTGGCGCCCTGGCCATGGCTCCTTTCATGGTTCGTGAAGGGCTACACGCTGTGCGCAAGGACTCGTAGGAGCTGCCGGCGGAGATCAAGCCGATCCCCGGCTGGCGAAGTTCGCGTCAGGATACTCGGACGCGGCTGGGCACTCGGGTGGAGTAGCGCGCGACCGGGGCGGTCAGCCTCGGTCGCGACACACAAGAACCATTACGGAGGCAAGATAATTTGCGGCATCTAGAATTCTTAAAAAAGACGGCGGCACTACTTTCGCTGCCATCTTTGGGATCTTCGTAGTTTCCGGGCAACCGCCATTGCCCCTATCGCGAACAGAGTAAGAGTACCTGGTTCGGGAATGGGCGTGGCCGTACCACTGTACGAATAATACCCTATCCGGAAAACGTCCAGCGGCGGACTTGAAGGGGCACCAAATCCAAGGAGAGTTAGATTTCCCGTTCCGCTGACTGAGACGCTCCAGACCAAAGTAGGTTCTACGGTGAAAAAGCCTTGAAACCCGCTGAGTTCTCCTTCAAATGTAATTGGAACTGCCAACGTAACATCCTCGAACGGCGCCGCGGGTGGAATAAAAATTGAACCAGCAAACGTAATACCTCCTCTAAGAATCTCAGCTCCGACTCCGTTTAGAGATCCCCCGCTTTGCCCGTTTGTTGGACCTTGGACTGGTATAACCTTGGTTGCATCGCAAACCTCGCCCTGGAGACAGATGCCCCAAAGCGAGGACCAGCCTTTAGCTGCTGACGATGCAGAGAAAGACCCGTCCGGGCTGGTTATAAAGAAGGCAGCTGAATCACTGCCTAAGTAGCCCGTGCCCGTAATAGGAATGGGTCCGTCCGCCCTTACTCGGGGAATGTTGAAGCAGCAGGTCAGTAAGAAGAAGCCTGTCACGCGAAATGTGCCAGGTAATTTCATGACAGTTAACCTTGGAGCAAGCCAATGCCCGTGACCGATCTGAGAAAAAGCGTACCGCCCACACTTGTAATCACCGCAAATGAGAGGCCAAACGATGTGGCGGCCTAAGACGAAACTAATGAGTTGATTCCTTGGAGGTTGGAGGTATAGTCGGGCAATTTTTCGAGGATTTTAGGATTTGTTTGCGAAAGAGTTTTCAACATTCTGGTAATACTTGGGACGTTTTACTCGTTTAGATGCGTCGCGCGGGCTTAGGCAATTGGCAAGCCGATTACAGAGACGCTGATTGGGGCGCTGCACGAGGTAGTGAGGGGCGAAAAGGCGCGAGTAGCTGGCCGCAAAGTTAATAAAAACCCTCCCTCAGTTCAATCCTTGAAAAGCAACGAGTGAAGCACTGAAGCAGAGTCAGCGCTTATTAACGACGCCTAAATTTTAATGGAATTTCAGCGCAGTGCGCGCAAATACGTCACCAAGTTTTTACGGATTTCGACCTGGATACGTCGATTCCGAAGTCGCGAGGGGGAACTCAGGACCTCGGATCTCCAGCCGGCCGCGTGGGCCGGGATCGAGTCCAAAATAGACCCTGGGACCCTGTGCCACAAATTGTGCCCACTCGTGGCCCCATTTTCTGCCCAATTTCCTTTTGGGCCTGTTTGTATCAGTTGGTGACTTGGTTTGCGGTATCCCCTTTAGATGGTAGGGTCTACGGATCAAGTTGTTGATAACAAGATGGGTGGGAGGCAGGGATTCGATCCCCGATACGCAGATCCAGAGTCTCCTTCACCGCGAAGTAGCCAAATATGGTTTCCGCACACGCTCGTGGGAAGCGCTTAGGTGTGGTCTCAGAATTTGATTGGCAGAAGCAACGGCTTGCCGAAAGCAGGGGGCTAGAAACCTAGGGCTTCTTGGTTTTTTTGGCGTTTACTGTCCTGAAGTCAACGGCGTGTTAATCCCAGACTGCCTACCTGTGAAAAGAGTTCCAGGCCAATGGCAAACGCATTCTTTTGCAAAGCCTCACAGTAGACCACGCGAGCCCGCGAGCGGAGGTCGCCCCGAAGCGAATTAACTAGCACGCGATCGTTCGCCTGCCAGCGCCTCTTGGTCACAACACGAGCGCCGTGAAGGCTGATGTTCTCGGTGGAGGTGATTTCCATAGTGAGGGGTTCGTCCAGGATAGAGAGCTCCACTGCCACGGTCGTCGGAGTACGGCTTTCAATTCGGCGGGCTGGGGGAAGCATGGGTCAACTCTTTCCATTCAGGCTGCATCGGGAAGTTGGACTGGGTGCCGACTGAAAGACACGGCCCCCTTGGGGGTGCAAAAGTCCACGGACTCTCATCAGGTGGTCGGTTTCGAAAGCCAATGTAGCTTCGCTTTTTTCAGCAGAGATCAAGGGGAGGACCCACCTCCCCCAATCCGTCGCCCCCCTATCGGCAGGGTTTAGGACCATGGAGCTGAATATTCCCGCCACGCTTGGCGGAATAGGTCCGCCAGACGAATTGGCTGCGGAGCGAAGAATTCCTTTCTTGTTTCTCTCTCACCTCGCGTGAAATTCACATTTTGCAACTGGCCGTGCGCCGATTTTCGAATAAAGAGATCGCCAGCGCGCTGCGCATCTCCGAACGGGCCGTTAAGTTCCATATGTCCAATATCTTCGGGAAGCTCGGGGTGAGTGACCGCCAAGCCTTGTTTTCCGCCATCGCCCTGCCACGCGCCGAGCCGCTCAAACTCTAATTTCTTCGGCCCGGCTGCCTCGGGCACGGGGCCAGGGAAATCCCGAACGGAAGCCCAGAGCGGCAGCGGGAGCGGTCGAGCTTCGAACAGGCCGAGAGAGAGGCCGCCAGTACACGGTGGAGGGCCTCCGCCATCGCATACCTGCTCGTTGAGGGTGACCGAGCCGATCCCGGGCACCAGGATCGTCGTGTTGGGCGGAGGATTGTCGCTCACCAGCGTGCCTCCGACGGAGAGTCCAAGCAGGCTGGTACCCTGCGCGTCGGATGAGGATTTTCCGCCACCCGAGGCGCTGTTGGCTTGCGACAGGATGGCAAGGGCGGACGCCGTACACACGCCGTTCACCGGCAGTACGCAAACATTTTGCGCTTTGGCGAAACTCGACGAGTTGCTGCTGGAGGTGAAAACCGTGCCGGCACTGTCGCTCACCGAGGTTCCGCCGCTCACCAAAGAGGTAGATAGCTGGTCTAAATCCTGATGGTCATGCCCACCCTGCGGCGGAATACTCACGAAGCCGACGACTACCGGTAGTTGCGACGGATTGGACTGCTCATTGACGATCGTGGCATCCCCGCTCACCGTTCCGACCAGCGCCGGACATCCAGCGGGCTGCGGAAAGTCGGCGTGCGCCTGGGCATGCGAAACCACTACGTCAACGGCATCGCCGGTCAAGACCAGGCTGGTAATATGAACCCTGATCATATTGACGGTCAGGTCGGCAGCGAAGGTCCCGCCCGTGAGCTGGCCCGATGAAGGCTGGGAACTCGACCCTATCTCCTCGAGGAGTTTGACGTAACTGCCGGCTCCGAACTGCGCTGCGGACAGAGTTATTGTCGTGTTAGGGTTAACGTTATTCAGCTGACTGCCGTTAACGACCAGGTTCTTGAATGCCGACCCCGCCGAACTGAAAGATGAGTTGAAAGCAGAGGCTTGTGCGGTAGCCACCCCCCGCACCACATCCGCAGTGACCAGTCCACTCACGAGGTCGACCCCGGCCGATTCAGAAACGCCAGTATCGGTCGCGGTGTTCGTCGTCAGGTCAACCGTGCTCGTGCTCGACGCGCTCAGCACGTTCGCCTGCAAGACGCTGCCCCCGGGAGGCGGAACGGCTACATTCAGGACTTGGTTGCTGTTGCTCGTGGAGCCGACGCCGGACTGCGAGCTGCAAACGCCCTGCGTGCAAGTGGCAGGTGTGGCAGCCGGCAGCGTCTGGTTGACGCCCAAGAGCGCGTCTTGGATACTGGCCCCGAAGGCGTTGCCGCTGGCGTTCGCGCCTGAAGGATTGATGACGGTGAAATTGACCGGCTTGATCCTGGTCCGGTCCTTTACTTCGGCGCTCAACGACGTTGAAGCCCGCGTCTTCATGGACACGAAAAGAACTTTGTTGCAGGCGATTGTTCCGATTGTGTCGCTGACATTGAGGGCGAGTTCACCGAAAAGGTTGATTCCTGACGCCGTTAATCCGGAAATGCTGGGTGCGGTGTTTACCGCGGCGTCCCAAAGAGTCCCCTGACTCCCCACGGAGAGCGGAGCGAAAGTAGTGCCGTTCCACGTGAAGGCGCTCACGGTGATGCTCGCGCCCCCGTTTACGGTGTCAAAAGAGATCAAGAAGTCACCGCGAGTTCGAACCGGCATTTGCGGGCAGCTGGGAACGGGGTTAGTCGAGGGGTCCGCCTGGTTGAACTCGTAATCGATGTGAGCATCGCCGTTGTTTGACAGGCGTGACCAGTTGGCGTAGAGGAACTGCTTCTGCACCCCGCTGACAGGAAAGAAGCGGAAGGCGATCTCACCGGCGAGCGGAGGGGCGCCATTTATTGAGATTTCGTTCACGACGTCGTTCTTGGGGGGAGCGCTGCCCGCGGTGCAGACCCAGGTGCTCTGATCGTTCTCCTTGGAGCCCTGGCCGAAAATATCATCGGTCTGCCCCGTCCCGTCGGTGAACGTGGTGAGGGCAGCGGGAAAGGCGCTGCTGTCCCAATCGATGGGCTCCGCCGGCGGCACCAAGTGATTGACGATTAGGTTCCCGTCGATCTCGAAGCTCCCTACCGTGTTGCCGGCAGACGCGGCGCGATTTGCGACCCGCGTGCCAATTAAGAGCAGCAGCAGAAAAGCGGTGATAATCAATAACAGGCGTGGGGCTGTGGTTGCAACCGCTCGCCAATGCCCCTGGAAAAGCGTTTTGGTGGTCATAGGTTCCTCCCCGCCCAACAATGTCGCGAAATTGAGATTTGCGGACCCACGCTGACCTTTCGATTGAGTTCGACCATTTACATTTTGACTTCTACAAGCTCTGAGCCTCCTGCGCAACGTACGCCGCAACTTTTTATAGGACAGACTTCCTGTACTACGGAGTACAGGTTTTTTGTTTGCCGATCGGTCAGCGGTAGGACTGACCTAGCCTTAAGGTGGCAGCCCTGCGGTTTTCCCCTTTCCTTTGTCAGGTATTTACCCTAGCCCGGATACGGGATTTCCCGGATTGCTATTGCGTTGGTCTTGCTTAGAATAAGATACGAATTGCGTGGACCGAACAGCACCTCGAACTTCCTGCGCTGTTGGTGTGAAGCGTGGATAATCAGGGCAAGGAATTTGCCGCCATGTTAAAATCAGACCCAGCCATACCTCTGGAAGCTTCCCCGGATTCCCGGCGCTTGTGCCAACAGATTCAAGTGCTTGCGTATCATCCCTTGGCCGCCCAATATGTACTTAACATCCTGTCTTCCAACCATGAAATGCGTGACCTGCTAGCGAGGCCGCCAGTTTTTGACTTCGACTTGCTTGGACAAGATACCTCACCTCGCCTGTTCGTCCTCGATACTTACTTGCTACCGCTTGAGCTCTCGAAAGTGACTCGACATTTGACCGTACGTTGCCCGGGCAGCAAATTCCTGGGGTTATTACCAGCACGAGGTTGTGATGATGAGGATTTACTTCGGATGCTTTACCTTGGCCTCGACGGTCTGGTTAAAATTTCGGAGGGTTTGGAGGAGGAACTTGTGACGGCGGTGAACGCGATTCTGGCTGGGGGGATTTGGGCCCCTCGCCGTGTCCTGGCAGAGTATGTCCGGCAGACCGATTGGTTGCGAAGCGACCAACTCCTGTCCCGTTTCTCGCTCACGGCTAGGGAAAGCCAAGTTCTGCAGTTGGCCTTGCGTCACCTCTCCAACAAGGAGATCGCCGGGATACTGGGAATCTCAGAGCGCACCGTCAAGTTTCACGTATCCAACATCTTTGGCAAGCTGCAAGTAGATGATCGTCAAAGCTTACCCGCCGCGATTGGTGTCACACTCGGTGAACCGCCATCCCGTAACCCAGTCCTGGTTCCGTTGACTCATGCGATAGGATAGACAGCTCCAACTACCCAGGCGGCCAACCAAGTCACTGCTCGCCGAAACCATGTGCGCCTGTTGAAAGAGTCGGGACAATAGAAGAGATTCTTGCCCCGGTTAGTGTCTAGGAGGCAGGTTGGGATCTGGCTCAACCTGGTCTCTTACTACCAGGATGGCAGCATCGCCACTTTCAGCACAGAACGCGACCCCGGTATTGAGCACAGGCCGGAAGACATGGTCGTACACGATCAGAACCTTTCAGCGGACATGCTCTATTCACGCAAGCTAAAGTAGCGTCCTCAGCGGACTCTGCTGAGCGTGGACTCGAAGGGCGTTGTCGGGTTGTTTGCGGAAGCGTATAGGGGCCAAATGAAGTGGCGCAAGAGGGAGGTAGCCTCTGATCCGACATGGCAAAGGTAACAGCCGCACGATTGAAATCAGACTCGCCGGCCTCGACGCCAACCACCACCCTCGGGCCGCAAATCGTACTTCATTCGGATCCGTTGTTCCCAATCAGATCGTCGATAGAGAAGACGAGGCGATCCCTCAAGGATTCCTTAAGAATTTGGCGGGTGTCGCAGCCCTGGCCGGCGTTTACTTTATTGCG
>QHZM01000253.1 GCA_003224665.1 Acidobacteriota bacterium | reverse complement strand
TTCGACGTTGTGGAGGGCTGTGGCGCGGGGGAGGAGGTTGAAGGTCTGGAAGACGAACCCGATCTCCTTGTTGCGGATGTAGGCGAGCTCGTCGTCGGAGAGTTCGCCTACCTGGCGGGAGTTGAGCCAGTACTTTCCCCGGGTCGGGGTGTCCAGGCAACCGATGAGGTTCATCAGCGTGGATTTCCCGGATCCCGAAGGGCCCATGATGGCGACGTATTCCCCTCGCCGGATCTCGAAAGAGATTCCGCAGAGCGCTTGGACGGCCACGGCGCCCATGTCGTAAGTTTTCCAGAGGTCTTCGGTCCGGATAAGGACTCCGTCCTCGGGGAAGGCCTCTTGCCTCGTGAACGACGGCGCGATTTGTGATTCCATAGCTTGTTTGACGATCCGGCTGTTCTCGAAGTTAGCGGTTCGTCCGGCTCGCCGGGTGGCGCCTTTCAAACCGCGAACTGCTCGTAACTTAAACCAAACTCAGCGCGGCGCGGCGGGGCCTTTGTCGCCGGAGTTCTTTTCGACCTTCACCTTCGTGTTGTTTTTGAGAGTCCGCAAGACCTGGTAGCTGCCGGTGACCATCTCTTCTCCCTGCTCCAGGCCCTTCACGACCTCGACGTCCGTGGAGCCCATAATACCGGTCTCGACCGGAACGAAGACCGCGCGACCCTTCCGAACGGCGAAGACCCCCTGAAGTTCTTCCTTGCCTTTCTCTTTGTCTTTGGGCGAAGCCACCGGCGTTGAGACCCCGGGCCCGGCCGCCAGCGCCTTGTCCTTGGCATCTTTTCCCGTTTCTTCGAGTTCGCGCCGAGTGCGGATGGTCAATGCCTGAATCGGGACGGTGACCGCATTTTGGCGTGTCGCCGTTGTGACTTTCGCCGTGGTCGAAAGTCCCGGCCGCACATTGGAAGGAGGGTCGTCGAGCGTCACGACCACTTTGAAATCCTTGGCTTCCTCGTTGGACGCCCCGCTCTGGCTGGTGGTCTGCCCCGTGGTGCGACTGACGGCGCTCTGGCCGATTTCCGTGACGTGGCCTTTAAAAGTCTTATTCGGGATGGCGTCAATGTTGACTTCGGCCGGCTGTCCCAGCTTGACGTTCACGATGTCGGTTTCGTCGACCTTGACTTCCGCGGTTATGACGGAGAGATCGGAGACCTGAAAAAGCACGCTGCCGGGCTGGTTCTGGATTCCGGGGACCACGTTTTCGCCGACATGCACGGGAAGTGATGTGATGATGCCGTCGAGTGGAGAGGTGTAAATCGTCTTGCTGCGCAAATCCTTGGCGCGGATGAGCTGGGCCTGATTTTGAGCCACTCGGGCTTTTGCCATATCACGGTTGTAGGTGGCCTGCTCCACCTGCGCCCTGGCTTGGGTGACCCGGGCTTGGGCCGACTCGAGGCCCGCCTGCGCGACGGCGTAATCGCTCCGCCGCTGATCGTGGACTTGTTGGGCGATGAGCCGGTCTTTGAACAACTGCTCCGCGCGGTTGAAATCGTCCTTGGATTGATTGTACCGGGCCCTCGACTGAGCCAAGTCGGCTTGAGAAGTCTTGAGGTTCGCCGAGGAAGACGCAACGGCCGCTTCCGCCGCTGAGGCGTCAGCTCGCGCCGTCAGAAGCGCCGCCTCCTGGGCCTTCACGTCAGCTTCTTGCTGCACGGACTCCGTCTTGAGCAGGAGCTGGCCTCTCTTGACGCGGTCGCCTTCCTTGACCAGAATCTCCGTGATTTTGCCGAAGGAGTTTGCGTTGACGTTGGCCCACTGGTTACTCGGTGGCTTGATCTCCCCCGAGGCGGTGACAATGGACGCCAGGTCCTGGCGAATCACTTTTCCGATCTGGACTGCAACGACTCCCCTCCGGCTCCAGGCAATCCCGCCCAAGACCAGCCCGGTCAAGACCGCCGCGGCTACGATAATTAAAAGGATCTTTTTCCAGCGCTTCATGCCTTTCTCTTTTCGAGGCGGAAGGAGGTCGCGGCTTGGGGCCGGTCCCAGCTGAAGCTCATCTACCCTTCCAAGGCCAAGCTCCGTTGTCTGCGGCATCGGGTCCATCCCTGTCTCCTCACTTTTATGACGCGGGGGCGTTCACTTCGTTTCGTCCGCAGGTGTGCGACGCGAGTGCCCCACCCTTGCTAGGCCTCCCCGATCAGGAGGGCACGCAGACGTCAGGCTCATTTTGAGGTCGCTCCCCTGCGACCTACGGATATTACGCATGCCGGGGGTGAAAAGTTTCCCCAGTTTTCGCGTGATTACCCCGGACGGGTTCTAACTCACCGCCGAGGGTTATCGCCCTTACAAAAAGCATCGCGACCCGGCGCCGGGTGCGTGTAAGCCTGAGCTCCTTCATTGGCGGTCGCTTACAAGCATACCACATCGTCTGTTCATGGCCGACTCTGAAAGCCACCCGCCCCTGGTCCGGCACCGCACCGCGCCCCGCAACCGGCGCTCCAATTCTAATCTGGCAACAATGTCAGACTAAAACAGTACCGTCAAGAGTGGGAGCGCCCGTCGGAGGCTTCCGGCGCTGACGAGAAGAGATGAAAAAAGCGCGACCTGAAGCCACCCTTTGCGGGCGGGAAGCATCTCACAGCAATGTCGGGTCGAGGGTCTTTGTAAGACTTTGACTTGGAACCTTATAAGCTTGACTTTGACTACCCCAAAAACTAGAATTTTAAGAGTCCAAACGGGATACGTCCAGTCATGCGTGTAGCTTTGCGGCCTTCGACACTTAGCGTCGGGCGATCTCGCCGCATATCACCGCTCCTCCTTCTCGTCGTGTCTCTCGGAGCCGTGGTAGTCACGGGCCTCTTCGCCTCGCCTCCCAAGGAAAAGCCGGATAAACAAGAGCGGCGCCGCCAAAAGGCGATTCAGAAAGAGATGGAGAGCCCCTATAAGAAGTGGCTCCAGGAGGAAGTCCCCTATGTCATCACCCCCGAGGAGAGGGGCGCGTTCAAGAAGCTGAGTACGGACGAAGAGCGCGAACAATTCATCGAGCAGTTCTGGGAGCGGCGAAATCCCAACCCCGGCAGCCCCGAAAACGAGTTTAAGGAAGAATACTACCGACGGATCGCCTACGCGAACGAGCATTACGCCTCCGGCATCCCGGGCTGGAAATCCGACCGCGGCCGCATTTACATCATGTACGGTCCTGCCGACGAAATCGAATCACACCCGAGCGGCGGCACGTATATGCGTCCGCCCGAGGAAGGCGGAGGAGAGACTTCGACTTATCCGTTCGAGACGTGGCGCTACCGGTACATCGACGGCATCGGCACCAACGTCATCCTGGAGTTCGTGGACCCCACGATGACGGGCGAATATCACATGACGATGGACCCCGGCGAAAAAGACGCCTTGCTCCACGTCCCGAACGCGGGTCTGACGCAACTCGAGTCGATGGGGATGGCCTCGAAGCGCGACCGATTCAGCCGGTCTGACGGCATGACCACAGGGCGGTCCCTGGGCGGCGAGCCTGAGAGCATGAACGAGTTCACTCGCCTGGACCTTTATGCCAAGATCTTCAAAGCCCCCTCAGTCAAATTCAACGACCTGAAGGCCGTCGTCACGGCCCGTCTTTCGGCCCAACTCCTGCCGTTTGACGTCCGAACGGATTTCCTCCGTGTCACCGAAGAGACCATCCTGACGCCGGTAACGGTTCAGGTGGCGAACCGCGACCTGGAATTCCAGAACAAGGGCGGCGTGATGCACGCCGTCCTCGACATTTTCGGACAATTCAGCAGCCTGAGCGGAAGGATCGTCAACACGTTTGAAGACAGTGTGGTTCTGGATGTCCCTGAGAATGAATTCCAGCGATATGTGGACCGGAGATCGGTCTATCAG
>QHZM01000252.1 GCA_003224665.1 Acidobacteriota bacterium | reverse complement strand
GGCATTCTCTCGCTCGGCTCAGGGAACGATTTCTCGAGAGCTCTGGGAATCCCCGTCGAGCCGGGAGCGGCGGCTCGGACGTTGCTCGAAGGCGACGCGCGTCGAATCGACGTGGCGCGTGTCGGAAGCGCCGTCTATGGGTGCGTCGCCGGCGTCGGCTTCGATTCTGTCGTCAATCGTTACGCCAACGAGCGCGTTCGCTACGTCAGCGGCTCGCCGGCCTACACCTGGGCGATCCTCCGCTGCATCGGGCCTTACAGGCCTCAACGGCTCGAGCTGCGGTCGGACGGGCGGAATTTTTCGGGCGAGATCATGTTTGCCGTCGTAGGGAACACAACGTCCTACGGAGGGGGACTGAAAATAACGCCCAGGGCGCGGCCCGACGACGGCCTGCTCGACGTTTGCATCGTCCCGGCCATGGGGAAGTTTGAGCTTCTGCGCTGGGTGCCTCGCGCTTACAGCGGCGCCCACTTGAAGCACCCTCGAATTCTCTATTTTCAGGCGCGCAAAATCACTCTGGCTTCTCCCTCGCGCCTCGAGCTTTTCGGAGACGGTGAATTCTTGCAGGAACTCCCCGCGACCATCGAAGTCGTTCCCCGAGCCCTCAGGGTTGTTGTGCCGAAGAGGGAATAGCCGTGGTCCGCGAGAGCGTCAACAGGGAGAAGCTGCCTCAGGGGCTGGGAGGAGAAACTTTGAGGTTGATCACGAACTGGCTGCGGCTGTCGAACGAGCTGACCTTGCGGGCTTTGGACGTATCGCCCTGGTAAGAAGCCTGGACTTCGTAATCGTGCCGGGGATTGAGGTCGGAGAACTGGTAATGCCCGACGGTTCTTGAGATTTTTTTCTCCTTCGCAATCGAGGGACTCACGGCAAGAAGGAAAAAACAGGTCCCTGCGATGAGCGCCAGCCAGATTCCCGCGCTCGCCGTACGCAAGTAACGACGCAAGTTTTGATCCGAGCCGGCGGCGCCGAAGGTGGATGGCCCCGAGTTCGGCACCCTACAAGGCTTCCTCTTCCTCTTCTTCATCGACAACGGAATCCAGCTCCACAGGATTGGTGTTGACCACCTCAAGTTCGACGCCACATTCGGGGCAGTCCAGCGTCTGGCCTTCTTCAAGTTCGTCGCCAATGTCAATGATCGCCTCGCATTCTGGACAAAGAGCCATAAATCACCCCTGGCAAGGACCGTATCTCCGGTAAGTCGAAATTCTAATCATTTCGTTGGTTGATGTCCAGAAGGTCGGGCTCCGCCAAGAGAGCGGAGCCGTTGCTTGTGACGACAGATCGGGACTGGCTCGATGCCGTCGAGCCCACCCGTTGCTTCAAGAGACCAACAGTCCTCTCGGTCGTCACTTCGCCGTTCTCTTTCCCTTTCGGTAGATCGGCGGAAGACCATGAGGCCTTTACGGCGTGCCTGAATTTTCCGTTACTTGTCTCTTGATATTTTGTCCGAACCGGCTCTTTTCCTTTCTCCCCCAGGCAGGTTAGGCTAAGAGTTCCGTTGGTCCACTCTGAGGCTTGAGGTGCAAAATGAAAAACGGACTTCAATTCGCCACGCTCGCTGTCCACGCGGGGGAAGTCACCTGTCCGACGACCGGCGCTCTGGATACTCCCATTTATCAGTCCACAACTTTTGCCTCCGCCAGCGCTCAAGAAATGGCGGAAGTTTATGGGGAGGAAAAACCCGGGTTCATGTACACCCGGTACGGCAATCCGACGATTCACGCGCTCGAGCAGAAGTTCGCGGCGCTCGAAGGCGGAGAAGCGGCGCTGGCGACCGCCACCGGGATGGCGGCGATTTCCTCCGCGATTATGGGATACGTCAAAGTGGGCGACCACGTGGTGGCATTTCGAGACCCCGAGCAACCCGGTGCTCGAAGTGCTCGATATCGCGGGGGTGGCGCGTGTGGCGCGCTCGCGTGGCGTCCCTTCGATGATTGACAACACCTTCGCGTCGCCCGCGCTCCAGCAGCCGCTCCAGATGGGCGTGACCGTCGTGGTCCATTCAGCCACCAAGTACCTGTGCGGGCACGGCGACGCCATGGGCGGGGCGATTGTGGGTCCAAAGGACTATATCGCCGAGCTGAATCACGAGGTGCTTCGCGACTTCGGCGGCATCATCAGCCCGTTCAACGCGTGGCTGATTTTGCGGGGCATCCGGACGCTCCACCTGCGCATGCCCGCCCACTGCTCCAACGCTCAGCGGATCGCGGAGTTCCTGGCCCGGCACCCGAAGGTCGAGCGAGTCAACTACCCCGGCCTGCCCACTCATCCCGGACACGAACTGGCCAAGAAACAGATGAAAGCCTTCGGGGCCATGATCAGTTTCGAGGTGAAGGGCGGCTACGAGGGAGGGAAGAAGGTGATGGACCGCGTGAAAATCTTTGCCCGGGCGGCCAGCCTCGGCGATACTCGCTCGCTCATCGTCCACTCCGCTTCGACCAGCCACCGCGCCGTGCCGCGCGAGCAGCGCCTGGCCATCGGCATCACCGACGGGCTGGTCCGTTTGTCGGTGGGCGTTGAGGCCGCGGAAGACCTGATCCAGGACCTTGAACAGGCGCTTGCGTTCTGAGGTCCTGGGAAGTTCCTGACGAGTCCATGCGATTCGGTCTCCCGCTAGCCCTGACCCTGACACCCTGAAGCTCGCGGCCATTTGAAGGAGACGGTGTGCTGCTCTCCGCGATTCCGTGCCAGTTTACGGGCGAGCGCGATGAGTGCCCTTCGGGGTCTTTTCATTCACCGCAGCAGCGAATTCCTCGGTGGTGTTTTTTCCGCCGAGATCGGGCGTGCGGATGCGCGCTTCGGCCGTCACCGTCTTGAGAGCTTCCATGATGCGCTGAGAAGCCAACGGTTCGCCCAGGTGCTCCATCATAAGCGCCGCCGCCCAAATGGCGGCGATGGGGTTTGCGATGCCCCGGCCGGCGATGTCCGGCGCGCTGCCGTGCACTGGCTCGAACATCGGTGGCCCGAGGCGCCCGGTTGGATTCAAATTCGCGCTTGCGGCAAGGCCGAGACTCCCCTGGAGGGCGCCGCCGAGGTCGGTGAGGATGTCGGCGAAAAGGTTCGAGGCCACCACAACATCCAGGGTCTCGGGGCGGTTGATCATCCGCGCCGCGAGCGCGTCCACGTGGTAGTTCGATACTGGGACGTCCGGATAGTCTCGCGCCACCTCGCGCAGGACTTCATCCCAGAGCACCAAGCTGTACTGCATGGCGTTCGACTTGGTGGCGCTCGTGAGGCGCTTGCGGGGCCGGCGCCGCGCCTGCTCGAAGGCGAACCGGATAATGCGCGTAATCCCTTTGCGCGTGAACACCGCCTGCTGGATGGCCACTTCGTCGTCCGTGCCGCGCTTGAACCTCCCGCCCAGGCCGCAGTACTCGCCCTCGGTGTTCTCGCGGACGAACAGCATGTGGATGTCCTGCGCCGTTTTGCTTCGCAAGGGCGGCTCGAGGCCCGGCAGGATTTCAACCGGGCGCAAGTTGGCGTAGAGGTCGAAGCCGAAACGGATTTTGAGCAGGAGCTCTCGCAGCGAGATGTGGTCGGGGACGCTCGGGTGGCCAATCGCGCCGAGGAAAATGGCGTCGAATGGACGCAATTGCTCGAGCCCCTGTTCCGGCATCATACGGCCCGAGCGGAGGTAATACTCGCAGCCCCAATCGAATTGCTCGAACCTCAGGGCGAACTCGCTCGCCGCGGCCTTGAGCACCCCGACCGCTGCGGGAACTACTTCTTTTCCGATGCCGTCACCAGGGATGAGCGCGATGCGATACGACTTCATGATTCGACCGGGTCCACACGCGCAGAGCCTTGTGCGGAGACGCTTCTGAGGTACAATCCCACGCGACGTTAAGGCGATGGCCGACGGCTTGTCAAGCTGCTGAGGCCTCGTTTAAGTATGAAGCCTCCGTTACTCAAAGCCATCATCACCGACATCCACTTCTGGGTGCCTGTCGCTGCCCTGGCGCTGGGCCTCTTGCTGCTGGTTTACTTGCACTAGCGGGAACTTGCCGCGTCCCTGACGGGCCGTTGGGCGGACAGCAAACGCGCATTTCTTTTTCCGCTCATGCGTCGCGGGTAAATAAATAAGAGACGAGGAGCGACTGAAACTGGCAACCCAACCCGAAGCTGATTTCCAAAGCACAGCCCCACCGCTCCACTCGCTCGGAGTACTCTCTGGGTTCGCAGCAGGCGCGTGGCTGGGCGCGGCGGAAGCGCCCACCAAGCTTGTCACCGTGGGGCTTTCGCCGTTCTTGATTTCACTTTGCATGGTCACCGGAGTATTCGTCGCTCGGTGGACACTGCCCACGGCCATCAAGGGCACCGGCTATGTATTCCGCGACCTCGGCGAAAAGCCGCACCTGGTGGTCTGGGCGGTCCTGGCGGGAGCTCTTTGGGCAGTCGCCAACACTTTGACCGTTTTCGCCATTCGCGACGTCGGCCTCTCGATCGCCTTCCCGCTATGGAACATCAACAGCCTGATCGGCGTTTTCTGGGGCTGGTTTTTCTTCCGCGAGTTGCGCGGCGCGGGGTTAAAAGACTGGGCGAAAGTGCTGGGCGGCGCTCTGGCGATCGTCGCCGGCGCGGTCCTGCTGGGTTACGCCTCCTCGCATCAATCTACTTCTGTCCCTCAGCGTTCGTTTGCGGGAATGGCCGCGGCGGTCTCCGCGGGGCTGCTGTGGGGGACCATGTACATCCCTTACCGGAAGGCTTATGTGAGCGGGATGAACCCCCTCTCGTTTGTGACTGTCTTCACGGTGGGAGAGCTTGCGACGATGACGACGCTGGCGGTGGTCTTTCGAGGCGGGCTCGGACCGCTTCTCGAAGAGGTCCAGCGAGCGCGCCCGGCGCTCTTCTGGCTCTTTCTCGGCGGGTTCTTCTGGGTGATCGGCGACCTGTTCCAACAGTACGCGGCGAAGTACATCGGCATCGGGCGCGGGATACCGCTCTCAAACACCAACCAACTGTGGGGTCTGGCGTGGGGAGTGCTGGTCTTTGGCGAGCTCTCAGGACAAGGGAGCGGCACTCGGACGCTCGTGGTCGCCGGGTCGCTGGTGATGATCCTGGGCGCGCTGGCCATCAGCACGGCCGTGGCGCCCGCCGGCGAGTGGCACTCCGGGCGAGCCGCCGTGGCCCGCGAGTGCGAGCGATACGGCCTTGACCTCCAGCGCGCCGAGTCGGCGCAGCTCGGCCAGGACCCTCTGTCGCGCGAAGCCCCGGCGCGCCGCTGGTGGGATGCATTAATCGTCGCCGCAGCCAGTGGAATCTTTCTTTGGCTGGCGAGCAGCGTGAAGCGCCCGCCCATCGTCCTCAATGCAAAGTGGAGCGCGGCGCTCGCTCTCGCCATGGTCGCTTTGCTCGTCGGCTGCGGCCGGCTGTTGTGGCGGAGGACCCGGTTCTCCTGACAGCACGCGGCGCGGCTGCGGCGCGGACTCTACCCGCCGGCCTCGGATGACTCCGCCGCTCGAGCGGCCTTCGCTCGCGTCCTCCTGAAGAGCGTCACAGCTCCTTCAAGAAGAAACCCCGCAAGGAATCCCCACGTCAGGTTCGTCGTGACGAGCGAGACCAGTCCCACCGAGGTCGCGACGATGAGGGGAGCGCTTCGCTTGAGGATGTCCCTGATCAGCGCAGCGTGCTGGACCCCCACGTAAACGAGGAACACTCCCAAGACCGCGACGGGAATGAAGCGGAGCAGTCCCACCGCG
>QHZM01000251.1 GCA_003224665.1 Acidobacteriota bacterium | reverse complement strand
GTGACGGGCCACGAGCACAAAAGGAATGAACTGGTCACAGAGCGCAACCGCGACCAGGACCACAAGCGCCGCGGCGCCCAGGTTCTCCCAGAAATGCTGGGGTCGCAAGATAATGAGAAGGCCCGTGACGCCCACGGCAAACAGCGCCATGGCGGCCCCGTGCAGCGCGGAAAGCGACAGCCCGATCCGCTCCCGGTCGGTCTGGATCCGGTGGCCTGCTTTCGACTGGAAGATCTTGCGCGCCCCGAGAGGCGTCAGGCGGCGGGTCAGCAGGCGGAGGTATGAGGTGACGGTATTCACGCACAGCAAGCCCGCCAGGCCGAAAATCCAGACCAGCATTAATGCAATTGAATCAGACATTCCGCGCTCCGTGCCCCGCCGTTTTTCGCCCGGAAATTCTGGGCTTTTTCAGCCGGTCCCGCAAGGAGAGCTCGAGGGCGGTCATTTCACCGTGGTCCGCGTCATGGTCGTACCCGAGGAGGTGAAGAAGTCCGTGAAGAACCAACCATCGGATCTCGGTCTTGAGCGAGTGGCCCTCCGCGCGGGCGTTTCGACGCGCCGTCTCGACGGAGATCACTATGTCACCCAAGAAGTTCCTGAATTCTCCGCGCGATCGGCTGTTCAAGGAGCTTCCTCTCATCCTTCGGCCGGAGCGGAGGCCGCGGGCTCTCCGCGAGCGCGCAAGCGAGCCGCTTTTATCCTCGAGCCAGGGAAAAGCCAGCACGTCCGTCGGCCAGGACCTCCCCAGGTGGGCAGAGTTCAGTTTCCGAATCTCCCGGTCGCCCACGCAACAGACGTTAAAGTTCCCTCTCCCCAATCGCAGCAGCTTCCGCAGCGCCTCGACATAGGTTTTAAGCGAATGGAGATCCAAGGCGAATTTCTCTTGCCGGCTTAAAATCATTCAGCGGGCGCCAGCCAATGTCCATCCACAATCCAGACTCAGTTCCCTTCGTTATTTCCTGCCGCCCGTTCCCGGGCAACGCTTGTCCGCGCCTGATCGAACTCTTCGTAGGCTCGGATAATTTGCTGCACGAGGCTGTGACGCACGACATCGCGCTCGGAAAAATAGACCAAGCTGATGCCGGGGACTTTGCCCACGACGTCGACCGCCTCGATCAGGCCGGAGCGTCTCCCGTTCGGCAGGTCAATCTGCGTGACGTCCCCCGTAATCACCGCCTTGGAGTTGAACCCGAGGCGCGTCAAAAACATCTTCATTTGCTCGCTCGTGGTGTTTTGGGCCTCATCGAGAATTACGAAGGCGTCATTCAGCGTGCGCCCGCGCATAAAGGCGATGGGCGCGATTTCGATAATGCCCTTTTCGAGGTAGCGCTCCACGCGGTCCACGTCCAGGACGTCGTAGAGCGCGTCATAGAGAGGCCGCAGATAAGGGTCCACTTTCTGCTGGACAGTCCCGGGCAAGAAGCCCAGGCGTTCCCCCGCCTCCACCGCGGGACGCGCCAGGATGATCCGGCTGACCTCCTTCGAGATCAGAGCGTCAACCGCCATCGCGACCGCCAGATAGGTCTTGCCCGTCCCGGAAGGCCCGATGCCAAACACCATGTCGTGCCTTTCGATCGCATCTACGTACCGGCGCTGGTTCAGGCTCTTGGGCGAAATCGTTTTCTTGCCGAAACTACGCGGCCGCCCGGCTTCTGCCAGACCCTTCAAAGTCGCGTTCGGGTCCTCGGCAAGGATACGCAGGAATGCCTGGACATCGGAGTGGTCGAAACGCGTACCCCGCTCGACCAGGTCCGTGTACTCTTGCACCAGCCGCCGCGCGCGGTCCACATCGCCTTCGGCTCCCTCGATCTCCAGCGTCTGGTCGCCCAGTTGCGTCGAAACATGGAAATACTTCTCGAGCAACTTCAGGTTGTCGTCGAGCGTCCCAATAAGTTCTTCGACTCCTTTTCGAATTTTTACGCTAGTCTTCATGGGTGGTGAGCACCTCGGCGCAACAGCCGGCTAAATCAGACAACAGCGGTTGCGGCTCAGTTTTTCGGCGGGAGCTGAAGTGAGGGTGAGGTAAGCCTCGTGCATTAATGCAAATCGAACTATAGCCAACGGCGTTCACAAAGTCAAGGCACCCCACTAAGTCGCGGCGACTAACCACTGTCCCATCAATCCGTTACGGTCGAGACGGGCTGGCAGGCTGGGTGGGGCAAGGTAGCGGAAGACCGGCCCCAGGCGTTTGTTATAATCCCGAGTCGGCCCGCCGGGTGGGTGGCGCTTTTTGAGGCGCTACGCTGCCTCCCAGGCTCGTGGCTAATGTCACGAGGGGTCGGCCCGTCGCCCTTTGAAAGGACGCTCCTTGTACCTCGAAATTCAAGAGCGCGTTCGCGAAAGGTTCGCGAAAGTCGTCCAAGAGATGTTCGCCGTCGCGATCGCGGAGCCGGTGCTCGATATTCCTCCCCGCCCGGAAATGGGAGACCTCTCCATTTCTTCCTGTTTTGAGCTCGCTCGGCAGCTTCGCCAGCCCCCGCAGAAGATAGCCGAGCAGGTCCTCCCGCGCCTCCTGCCGCTCGAGGGGGTCGAGCGGGCCAGCGTGGCTGGGGGCGGGTATGTGAACCTGCACCTTGATCGCGCAGGAATCGCCGCGGCGCTTTTCAGTCTCCGAAGCCCTCGCCCTGCCACTCAGCCTTCCAGCCGAGGCAAAATTCTGATCGAGCACACCAGCATCAATCCGAATAAGGCCGCCCACATCGGGCACCTGCGCAACGCCGTCCTGGGCGATACCTTTGTGCGCCTGTGGCGGTTCAGGGGAGATCAGGTCGAGGTGCAGAATTACATCGACAACACGGGCGTACAGGTGGCCGACGTTGTGGTCGGATTCGTTCACGTTGAGAAAAAGTCGGCTGCGGAGGTCGAACGTCTGCTCCGCGACCCCGCCGTCCGTTTCGACTATTTCTGCTGGGACCTCTACGCGCGCGTCTCACAACTTTACGAACAAGACAAGGAGATGCTCGCGCTACGGCTCGAAGCGCTCAAGGCAATTGAAGAAGGCCGCGGCGAGATGGCGAAGATTGCGGCCCTGGTCTCGACGGCCATCGTCCGCAAGCACCTCGAGACGATGCGACGCGTCAACGTCGCGTACGACTTGCTGGTCCAGGAGAGCGAGATCCTGCGCCTGGACTTCTGGAAGTGCGCCTTCGAGCTCCTCAAGCGCAGGGGCGCCATCCGCTATGAAACCTCCGGAAAGAACTCCGGCTGCTGGGTGATGAGCCTGGAGGAGGCAGGCCCGGGTGAAGCCGGGCAGGAGATCGAAGCCGAAGAGGTGAAGATTATTGTCCGCTCGAACGGGACGGCCACCTACGTCGGAAAAGACATTGCCTATCACCTCTGGAAGTTTGCCCTGCTCGACAAAGATTTCGGCTTCGAGGAATTCCACCGATACCCGGACGGCCACACGGTCTGGCGCACCGCCGTGGACGGCCGCCCAGGCGCTCCAGCTTTCGGGCGAGCGAGCGTCGCTTATTCGGTGATAGACACTCGCCAGTCGTATCTCCAAAAGATTGTTGGGGCGGCGTTCCGCGCCTTGAACTACCCGGAGCAAGCCGCCAACCTCCACCACTTCGCCTACGAGGTGGTTGGATTGTCGCCCCGTTGTGCGGAAGAGCTCGGGATCAAGCTGAGCGCCGACGAGCGCGAAAGGAGTTACGTGGAGGTCTCAGGACGCAGGGGCCTTGGCATCAAGGCGGACGACTTGATCGACGTCCTCTTCGATTTGAAAGAGGCGATGACGTTTGAAGGAGAGACAGGCCCGTACCTGCAGTATAGCGTCGTCCGGGGCCGGAACATTTTTCGGAAATACCGGGAGAGCCATCCGGAACTCTCACCTGGAGCGGCTGAAGACCCGAGCGACCTCGTTCCGCCGGAGCAGCTCAACTCGCTTCTTTCAGGTGAGAGCGGTCAGAATTTCTGGGAGCTCGTCGTCCTCGCCGCGCAACTCGAGACCATCGTCGAGCAGGCCATCGCCACAGCGGAGCCTTCCGTGCTCGCCAAACACGTTTTCCGCCTTGCGCAAGCCTTCAACAACTTTTACCACCGCTACCACATTCTGAGCGAGCCCGACCCGGCGCGGCAGAACTTCCTCCTCTGCCTGGTGCGACTCGCGAGTGACACGCTCTCCCGCTCGCTCGACTTGATGGGCATTGAGGTCCCCCCGCACATGTAGGAGAGAACCCTCCCTTAAGGTTGCGGTCTGACCCTCACTTCTCCGCGCCTCTCCTTTGGGGGAGAAGGTGGTTCTTCTCGGCTATTGATTGTGAAGGTTCATCAATAAGTGAACGAGCGTCCGCACGGGATTGCCGGTCGGGCCTTTGGCGAGATAGGGTTTCTCTTCATTCGACCAGCGCGTGCCGGCGATATCGAGATGGACCCACGGCGTGTCGCCGGCGAACTCGCCTATGAACATCGCGGCGGTGATGGCCCCTCCGTACCGGCCACCCGTATTCGCCAAGTCTGCGATCGTGCTCCTGTAAAGCTCTCGGTACTCTTCGTCCACCGGCAACTGCCACATTCTCTCGCCGACGGCGGACGCGCTGGCCAGGACGCGGGCCACCCACTCCTGTTTCCAGCCGAATACTCCGGTGGTGATGTTCCCGAGGGCAATCGTTACCGCTCCCGTGAGCGTGGCCGCATCGACGAGCACCGTGCAGCCAAGCTGCTTGGCGTAAGTGAGCGCATCCGCCAGGACGAGCCGGCCCTCGGCGTCGGTGTTCAGGATTTCGACCGTCTTGCCGGACATAGAGGTGATGATGTCGCCCGGCTTGTAAGCTTTTCCGCTCGGCATGTTCTCGGTGGCAGGGATGAGGGCAATCACGCGCACTCGAGGTTTGAGTTGAGCCACGGCGCGCATCACGCCGAGCATCGTGGCGCCGCCCGCCATGTCGGTCTTCATCTCGTGCATGGCTTCGCTCGGCTTGATGGATATTCCGCCCGTGTCAAAGGTAATTCCCTTCCCCACCAGACCGACTACTGGCGAATCCGGGGCGTCCTGCGGCAAATAGCGGATGACGATCAACCTTGGAGGCTCCTCGCTCCCCTGTGCCACCGCCCAGAAGCCGCCCATCTTTAACTCGCGAATTTCCTTCGGGCCAAGCACCTGGCACTCGAGCCCGAATTGAGCAGCCATTTGCTGGGCGCGTTCGGCAAGGAGCGTCGGGGTCAGTCTGTTCGAGGGTTCGTTGACGAGTTCGCGCGTAAAGTTCTGAGCTTCAGCGATAATCCGCCCGCGCGAGAGAGCTACCCGCGCCTGGTCGTTCACGCC
>QHZM01000250.1:2202-5467 GCA_003224665.1 Acidobacteriota bacterium | reverse complement strand
AGTGTGTCGGGTGGGATAGACAGTGGTGTCAGCCGGATACTCGGCCGGCAGGGCTCCCTCTTCATTTTGCCCCTGCGCGATCTGGCGCAGGCATTTGGTGCCCAGCGCCACATCGCCGAACGTGACGTAGTTGGTGTGAAGCTCCACCTGGGCGTCCCCGCACCACTGTCCTTGCTCCCGCCACGGGCAGTCCTCGTAGGCGTCGTGCATGCAGAGCTGGAGCGTCCAGCGACCCACTTCCCAAATCTTAGTCAAGAGCGCGTCGGAGCACTCAAACGAGCCCCGGTATTGGACCGGGTATGAGGTGAACAGAAGGCCCACCGACTCCACCGCCACGGGCTTGGGGCAGTTGCGAAAGGTGAGCTGCAAGTAGCGCAACCCTTTCCAGAAAAACAGCTCCCACTCTTGCGGGCCATCCCGCATGATGTAGCGATCGGCAAAGCTCCAGTGATCGCGGAGCGTGTCCACGTGCCCGTCCACCAGCGTCTCGCAGTAGCCGAGATCTATGATTCCGCCAGCCACTCCGTCGAGGCGCAGGCGAACGTAGCCCGCCGCCTCCTTCCCGAAATCGAGCGTGAGGTAGGGGTCGCTGCCTCCGCCGACCGTAGAGATCAGGGTCGGAGGATCTCCTGGTTTCAGCAATTTCTCGACATGTTGCAACCCGGGCGTGGACCGGGGGTGCCGCTTCTCCATAGCCATCAGCAGAGCGACATTCTTCGTTGGACCGAAGTCGAGCGCGACTACTTTCCCGGGCACGCGGACTGGCGTCCCGGGGGTGCGGCCAAGAATCACTTGCTCAGGCTCATAAGGTGTTCCGAAGGTGCCTGGTCCTTCGAAACCTCCCGGCCCTGGCGGGCCACCTTGGCTATAGGGGCCCATAATCCAAGCCCGCCCGCTCAACGCCCCACTCTGAGTCTCCGCATACCACTCGACGGGGGCGAAGCTTTGCCTCGGGGCCGGCCCGAGTGCCAGATCCCAGTACCACGCGGGGCTGAAACGTCCAAGTTTGACCAAAAGCTCGTTCCATCCCTGCCGCAAATTGAGAAGAGTCAACGACGATGTCGGACCAAGTGGAGGACCCTGCTGCTGGGCAGGACCTTCTCCGCTGAGCCAGAGCTGCGTCATCATGGGTGGCGCGCCTTCCCGCCCGCGGACAGCTAGGGCTACCTGCTGCTCCACCGGTGACTTTAAATAAGCAAAGAGATAGGCGACCTGCCCATCCGACCGTCCAAGAAGCTTCGGGATGTCCAGATGCACCGCCGGTGGCGCCGGATCCACCACGCCCGAGTTCACCACAGCACTCGGGAACCACTCCTCCTCGCGCAGAAAGGGGATATCGCGCGCTACCAGATTTTCCCAGGGCAGGACCGGGTGAGTCCCCAGGATCACCGGCTGCTGCCAACTGGAATCATCGTACCCCGGCCGTTGCCATCCCAGCGGCTCCTTGCGCGCGTCATAGATCTCCTGCCACATCACGGCGACGCAGATGCGCGGGCTCTCCCGGTCCCACGGCGGAGCGGGCAGGACGCGCCAGCTCTCGTCGGTGTCGAGCCGCACGGCGCGGCCGCTCCGTTCTCGCACTTCGCCCTGCAATAGGAATCCCCCGCGCCCCAGCGTGTAGCTGTGCGACGGCGCCCCAAACTGGTGCACGATCGCCGAAACCACGTTCTCTCCGTGCCGCAGGAAGGAGCGCAGGTCATAAGTGTCGTAGTACTCCCAGCGCTGGTCGCAGCGCACCGGCCCTCGCCCCACAAGCCTGCCGTTCACGAAGAGCTTGTAGCGACTATCCGCTGTGACATCGACGGCGGCGTCCGCTGCCTCCCCCTCCAGCGCAAAAACTTTCCGACAGTACAGGTAGAAGTTCTGCGGGACCGGCTCACCCTCACACCAAATCCACTTCGCGACCCACTTCTTCCCCTCTCCCTCCGGGAACCCTGGCGCACCCACAGCGGCCTGGGTGGGTCTTTCCCGCACCAAGGGCCCCAGTACCCAGCCGGCTGCGCTTGGCGGTAATAGCTTCAGTAGGTCCCGCCGGTTGAGAAACCCAAAAGGCTTTCCTGCGCTCATCCTATGCTTCCCTGATCCTGCGAGGGCGCCTCGGAATGGCGAGAGCCAAAAGGCACCAGAAAATCCCCCGCTCCTCGGATCGAATGCGACCTAAAACGTTCTTTATTCTTCCTCGATCTCTCCTTCCCACTCGATGGCAATGCCGCGGCGGATACTTTGTGAAGCCGGACAGTTCTTCTCGTGGTGATCGACAGCCCTTTGAGCTTCAGCCTTTTTGCCCTTCGGAACTTTCAAATGATATTTGACGTGGATGCGCGTGATCAGCGGCATGCTCTCCACGTTTTCGATGTAGCCTTCGACTTCCGCAAACAGCTTATCGGGTCCAGTCGGAATCGAGCGCGCTTCCAGCGCGCCTGCAAGGGTGCCCGTCATTCAACCGGCCACACCCGCTACAACATGGTCGAGTGTGGCTGGCAAGTCCTCCTCCGGTTCCACACCGTAAAATTTCTTAATTCCCCCATGCACCCCCATGCGAATCGGTTTAGGGAAACCCTCGAGGTAGGCTTGCTTCACTTTCCCTTTTCCAGGCTCCTTGTAGACCTTGAATTTGGAAATGTGTACCAATTCACCCATTGTCAACTCCTCTCCTCGAGATACGGCGCCACGCAGAGATTCATGAACTTCATCATCCGATCTCCGCTCAGCCAAGGTTTGGCCGCCTTCTCAACGCTTGCCGCGGACTGGCTGCCGGAACGGGCGGCCCATCCATGACTACACGTGTAGGCCTGTGTTTTCACCATTGCGGAGCCGGTCTCGCACCCGCCAATACTTTGGGATTGAGTTCGTAGCCCAAGCCGGGCCGATCGCTGAAAACAACGTATCCGTCACTGACGGTGGGCTCGCCCAAGAAAACCGGTTCTCCCCCGCTTGCATATACATCCCAATACTCGGCCATCGGCGAATTGGCTGTCGCCATGACGAAATGGTAAGTCGGCGCACCGATCCCATGTGGAATGATGGGAATATCATAAGCGCTAGCCATAGCGGCAATCTTCTTCAACTCCGAGATTCCGCCCGCCCGATAGATGTCTGGCTGAACCAGATCAACCGCACGCTTTTCCAGCAACTCTTTAAACCCGTACCGGGTAAATTCGTGCTCTCCCCCGGTAATCATGATATCTGGGACTGCATCTTTGATCCTGCGGTAGGAATCCACCTTATCGGGAAGAACAGGTTCTTCTATCCACTTAACACCGTA
>QHZM01000250.1:0-2131 GCA_003224665.1 Acidobacteriota bacterium | reverse complement strand
ATCTCCTTATGCCGCTCGGTGTAAATGCCGGTGGCATAGGCTCTAACGCGTTCCTTAGTCTTGCCACCGATCAGCTCGTAAACTGGCTTGCGCAGCGCCTTTCCTTTCACATCCCAGAGGGCAATGTCTATTCCACTGATCGCAGAGAGGGCCGCTCCCTTGCGGCCATGGTATTGGGACGCTCGAAAGCATTGCTCCCAAATGAGCTCGGTGGCGAATGGGTCTGCTCCCTGCAAAAAGATCTTAAACTGATCCTCGATCGCAGCCAGTGAACCGCGCTGCGCTCCGCCTATATACCCATATCCAGTAATATCGTCGTCAGTCTTTATCTCGACGACCATGGCCCACTGCCGTCCATACCAGCTCGAGCGCTTCTCTTTAAACTTAGGGTAGATGGACATCGGATTGGCAATCAGCGTCTCGGTTGCCCATGAGACATCCATAAGAAAAGAGTGAGTTTTTATTTCCGTGATTTTCATAGACGGCATCCTTTTGTGGGTCCAACTCGAAGTGGAAGCCTCCCGTTGCCCATCTACCCTGATGAGATCGGTGTCATACGATCTCCTTTTGTGCTTCAGCGGACCTTACCGGCAGGAGCCCTCTGAACGATCAGCTCAACCCGCTGCCCTTCGCACACAACTCCGATGGAGCAACTTCTGCTAATAGGAATCAGTCGTCCGGGCGAACCTGTCAGGACGATGTCTCCCCTCTTCAAACCTTGTCCAGCCCTCCCAAGCGACGACGCAAGCCAGCGCACCGAGCCCAGCGGACCGCCTGGGAGTTCGGCGACGCTCTTTGCTTCCACTAACTCTCCGTCGATTTGGACTCGAATTTCTGCTTGAGCCAACGCTGCAAGGCAAAAGTTGTCTGGAGAGGGCGGAGTGACAAAGCCTGCGTGCATGGCGTTCCCCGCAACGAGTTATGAGGCGTAGCGCGATTTCCCCTTCGATGGCAAGGTTCACAAAGCGGCATTCCCGACCGTGGCCAGGGGACTCGCAGGGCAGGTGAGAGCCGGAGAGGAGCGCTTCGCTTTGCCAGATGTAGCCCCGCACAGGCTCATGGAGACCTAACTGGTTTTGAATCGCAGCACTGAGGCAGCCGACCTTATAACCGAGGCAGCGTTCGCCGCGCTTCAGGCGGAGCTCGGCAACCGCACGCTGCACCGCGTACGCGTCATCCAGAGTGAGCCAGTTTTTTCTACGCTCGGCGAAGATTTCGTTGGGACGATGCGCGTCATAATCGGCCAACATCCGTTCGGCGATCCGCTGAGCCTCCCAAGGGATGAGAGACATCTCCGCGCTATTCATTGACGTGGTGCGCCCCTCGCTGACATCGAAGTGATGAAGCTGGAGTCAACGGAAGAAAGGGAATGCAACTACTCCGGGGACCTCTCTCTCCGACTCAACCCTGTTCAACCCCGCGTTCAGGTCGGAGGTCAGGAGTTGCTCCTTTCGCCTTCAGGCATCCCGGATTCCGGCGCTCGCTGGATGCGACCCTGACTACGGGGCTCGCCGCCGCGACTCAGCGCGACCGCCAATCCCATGAACATCTTCCCGTGTTCGGTCAGCCCTTCATGCGCGTGGGCAGCAGCAAACTAATCGCGGAAGCTCGGTCCCAATATTTGAGCACCTCCAAAGTTTCATGCCCGCAAGAACCACTTTAAATGTTCCTTCGCGTAATCGAAGTTGCGCGCCATCACTTGGCCATCCCGTCGGGTGCGAGCCAGCATGATCGAACCCTCAACAATCCCCAGGATGTAACGTGCCAGCGCCCATGTGTCTACGCGCCGTCTCGGACGATGCTTCTCGACGGCGGCGTCCAGATAGGGTTTGAACTCCAGGGCCATCTCGTCAAAACAGTCCGCGAGTCGGCGTCGAAACGCCTCGTGTGTATCACTGAGTGCCGTGCTGAGATTTCCGATGATGCAGCCACCCTTGCGCTTCTCCCGTTGGCGTACCATCACCTGAATGGCATCCAGCCGCCTTAACAGTCGATGCAACGGATCATCGTCATGACGGGAACGCCGCCTTTGCTTTTCAATCCGCTGCAATTCCCGGCGGCGGTTCTCCATATGGCTGTCAATCACAGCGAAGCCGAGGTCCTCTTTACCGTTAAAGTGATGGAAGAAGGC
>QHZM01000255.1 GCA_003224665.1 Acidobacteriota bacterium | reverse complement strand
TCCTTGAGCACTCCCGCCCCAACGCCTACTTGCTTGTAGACCGAGTCCGAGGCTTCCTGGACAACCTGAGCGGACTTGTTCCTGATCTCTGCCAGGGCCCGTTCGGAGGACTCTTCGGCTTGCGTCTGGACCTGCCTCGTCAGCGTCTCAAGGTGCTTTTCGATCGTCTCCTGCAGGCGCGCCTCGATCTGTCGCGGCCCCTTTTCCTGGATCTCCTGGATCGTTTTCTGGATCTGCCCCCGGTATTCGTCAGCGAGAGTGAGAGACTCTTTCGTGAGGGACTCGAGCGCCGACCGCGTCAGGCTGCTGATCTGCTCCCGCGTTTCCTGGAGAACGCCTTTGGCATCGTCGGCGAGAGCGCGCCGGCTCGACTCGGTCAGGCCGGCCAGACGTTTTTGGGTCTCTTCCGCCAGCCGCGTCCCTGAAACCCTGAGCTGCTCGCCGAGCAGGTCCAAGACGTCCGTGGCCTGCCGCTGGAGTTCGTTAGCCGAGGACTCGAGCAGGTCTTCGGCGGTCTTCTGAAGCCTCTCGGAGACATCCTTCGCGCCTTTTTCCTGGAACTCGCTCCAGGACTTCTTCAGCACGGCCTGGAAGTCGTCGAGCACGCTCTGGACTTTTTGTCGGACCGCGTCGAGCGCCGAATTCGACAGATCGTCGAGTTTGGACGGGAAGCCCTCGACCTTCGCCTTGAAATCGGACTCGATTTTTTCGTAGGCCGTGAACAACTTGGTTTCGGCGGCCCCGGAGGCGACGTTGAGGGAGTCCACGGCCCAGTCCACACGGTTCGAGATGATTTTCTTGGCCTCTTCGGCCTCGCGCTCGAAGATCTGCCGCGCCCTCGGGTTCGCGCTCGAAATTTCATCCTGGATCTGCTGTTGCATCTTCTGGATCTTTTCCTGGAAGGACTGTTCGGCGCCCTTGAACGCGCTCTCGGTCTGGTCCTTCAGGGAGTCGGCCAAGCGGCGGGTGAGATCGCCTATCGACTTTTCAAACGACTTGTCCGCTTCCTCGCGGAATTTGCCCTGGAGTTCGCTCGCGGCTGTCTCGAGGGCCTTCCGGCCGGCTTCCTGGATATTGTTCTGCGTTTTTTCGACCTCGGCCTGCCAGCCCTGCTCGAGCCCGTCCAGTTTTGAAATCAAACCTTCGACTTTTTCCCGCGAGACGAGCAAGCGGTCAACAAGCGAGCCCAACTGGTCTTCGAGCGCGCGGACGGCCTTCTCTTTTTCTCCGAGCTCCTGGAGGCGCTCTGCCAGTTCCGCCAGGTTGGTCCGCGATTGACTTTCGGCCTGCTCGGCGGGAGGCGGCGCCTGCTCGTGAACGGTCTCCGGCGCGCGCTCGGCCGTTCCCTCAGCTTGCTGCGCGAAGCGGGACAACGCCGCGACGGCCATGTTGAACTGGTTGAATTTTTCTGAATTGGAAGTCTGTTCGGCGGGGCTTGAGCTAACCCCGCTCACGGGAGCTGAAGTCTCCGGCGCCGGCTTGACGGCGGGCACTTTCTCGATGCGTCCTGCCGGCGCGGCTTCCGGGGGCTTTTCCTGGCCGCGAGCGCCGGCTCCGACGGGTCCGGCCTTCTGCCAGCCTTCCGGCGGGAATTTAATCCCCCACACGTTCTGCGCTTCGGTCAGTTCGACCCCGACTTCGTATGGGTCTTCAGGAAAGCGCTTTTCGCCAACCCAGATGACGCGGGCCTTGGCGCTGCGGCCGAGGACGGGGTTGACGATGGAGATTGGCGTCCCTGTTGCGAGCGGATGAAATGTGGCGATCTTCGCGCCTTGCTTGTTGACTCCGATCGTCCAGGTCACGCCATTATGGTTGATATAAAAAGCCAAGTCAATCGGTCGGGCCAAGTATTGGAGGGAAAGGACATACGTCTCACCCGAAAGGGTGACCCCGCGAGGTCAAGGCGCAAATTTCCGTCTCAGGCCCGCTGTCGCGCAAACCGGGAAGGATGATACGCCTCCAATCCGCCCGCAGGCTTGCCGGTCAATACAATTTCAGAAATGATCTTCGCAGTGATCGGCGCGAGGAGAATTCCGTTTCGGAAATGGCCAGTGGCGAAGATAAGATTTTCCAGGTCTCCGAGACCCAAGATGGGTTTATGGTCCGCAGTGTCGGGCCGCAGTCCGGCCCAAGCTCGACGGAAGCGAAGACTCTTGACCAGCGGAGCGAAACGCGATGTCGCGTCGAGGATCGAAATCAGTCCTTCTCCTGTTACGGGCTTTTCGAACCCTTCGTATTCAACCGTGGTGCCGGCCAGGATGCGCCCGGGAGAGCGAGGCACCAGGTAGTGGTGACCTGCCCGGACAACCAGCGGGAGTTCGCGATCGCATTCGAATTCGATCATCTGCCCTCGGCAAGGCTGCATCGGGAGCGAAATCCCCAGAGGAGCGACGAGCTCTGCGGACCAGCATCCTGCTGCCAGAATGAACTTCGCCGCGGAAAAGACCGATCCCGAATCACTCTCAACAGTTTTCACGCGCTGGCCTTGAACGTTGATCTTCCTCGCGCCGTCGCCGCGCCGGAACACGACGCCCTGCCGAGCGCAGGACTCGACGAGCGCGCGGCACAACCGTTCGTTGTCTACCCAGTGGTCGCCGGGAACGAACAGGCCGCAGCGGATGCGAGGGGAAAGTCCGGCAACGCGCTCGCCGAGCGTCCGAGCCTCGAGTCGCTCGAGCGGCAGGCCCATGCGCGACTGGGAGGCGAAGGCCTCTTCGAGTATTCGGCACTCCTCTTCATCCGCGGCCACGAGCAACGTGCCGTCCCGGCGGTAGCCGACGCTCGTTCCGCTCAGCCCTTCGACCTCCGCGACGAACTCGGGATAAAGGTCGCGACTGGCCGCGCAGAGGTCGAAGAAAGAGTCGTGCTCCACCATTTCGCCTTGGGGGGCGAGCACGATGACGATGACGTCAGGAGCGCCCGAAAAGCCGAGTCCGCCGCTCATCGCCGCCAGTGTACTCGGAAGCGAAATTTTTGGCTAGGCTGCTTCCCGTTCCGTCGGAAACTTGTCCGAACGAAAGTGTGGCATAATTCAACCCTTGGCCTGAATCTGCGCCGCTCGAGGGTCCGCCGTTGCCCTGTCCGATTTGCCAGAAACGCAAAGCGAAGAGGTTCTGTCCCGCCAAAGGGGAGACGATTTGCCCAGTCTGCTGCGGCACGGAGCGCGAGGTGACGATTGATTGTCCCTCGGACTGCCTGTACCTCGTTTCAAGCCGCCAGTACGACCAGGAGCGGGCGGAAATCGATTGGACGAAGGTCCCGTTCTCCGAGACGAAAGTCCCATCTTCCTTTGTAGCGTCTCACGAGAGCTTGCTGCTTGCGCTCACCTACCGCATCTGCGTTTACGCGCGCGAAAACCCCCAGCTTGCCGACCCGGGCGTGAGGGCAGCGCTCGAAGCCCTGGCGGAAACCTACCGGACACTTTCGAGCGGGATTTACTACGAGCGTCCCCCGGACTATGTGCTCGAGCGCGGCCTCTACGACGCGCTCAAGGCCATCCTCGAGGACCACAAAAAAGCGCCGGCCCAGCAACTGGGATTGGCGGGCGCGCGGGACAGCGAAATCCGCGACGCGCTCGTCTTTCTCGCCCAGCTGGCGGCGGTCCGGTCGAACGGGCGGCCGAAGGGCCGGGCGACCATCGATTTTCTGCGCAGGCAATTTAAACCGGAAGAGTTCTCGAAGCCGGCTTCACCGATCGTAACACTACCCTAGGGCTGGAGAGCGCCGAAGGGGAGGCCGGGCGCGGCAGCCACATCGTGAGATAAAGAGCATGAGCCAGATCGACGAAGTCCGGGGCGCGGCGGATATTGTCAAAATCGTCGGCGACTACGTGAAGCTGCGCAAAGCCGGCGTCAACCTGATGGGTCTTTGTCCGTTTCACCAGGAAAAGACTCCTTCATTCGCCGTCCATCCCACCAAGCAGATCTTCCATTGTTTCGGCTGCGGAGTCGGTGGCGACGTGTTCAAGTTCGTCTTGCTGATTGAGAACCTGTCTTTCCCGGAGGCCTTGCGGCGCGTGGCGGACAAGGTGGGCATCACTCTTCGCGAGGCGCCGGGCGACGAATCGGACCAGGCGGCGCGGGAGCGCGGTCAACTCTACAAATTGCACGAGGCAGCCGAAAAATTCTACGCCGCGCAGCTCACCGGCACGGCGGAGGGACGAGCGGCGCGCGCTTATCTGGCGGACCGGGGACTCGCGGACGAAGTCGTGGCGCGGTTCCGGCTGGGTTACGCGGCGTCGAATGGCCAGGCGCTCACGCGGCACTTGTCCGAAGCCGGGTTCACGCCGGAACAGATGGAAAGGAGCGGACTCGTCCAGCGTGAGGCGGAGAGGGACCGGGTATTCGATCGCTTTCGCCGGCGCATCATTTTTCCGATTTCGGGCGAGAGTGGCAAAGTCGTCGCCTTCGGCGGGCGGGCGCTGGGAGATGAGCAGCCGAAGTATTTGAACTCCCCCGAAACACCGATCTATACCAAGGGCCGGGTGCTCTACCACCTGGACCGCGCCGCGGCGGCAATTCGCAAGCTCGACTACGCCATTCTGGTCGAAGGGTACATGGACTGCATCGCGGTGGCGTCCATCGGCGTTGAGAACGTCGTGGCTTCGTGCGGGACAAGTCTGACGGAAAACCAGATCCGGCTGCTGGCGCGGTCTTCAAGGCGCGTCGTCGTCAACTACGATCCCGATTCCGCCGGGCAGGCGGCCACCGAGCGTTCCCTGGCCCTGCTGCTCGAGGCGGGGTTTGAGGTCAAGGTGCTGGCGCTGCCGGCGGGGCTCGACCCGGACTCGTTCGTCCGCCGCCAAGGCGCCGAGGCTTACCGCAAGGCTCTTTCTCTCTCGCCGACTTACATGGATTACCTCACGGATCGCGCCGCGGTTGAGCACGATATTTCAAAACCGGAAGGGAAAGTGGCGGCGGCCGGCCGCGTGCTGCCGTACATTGCCCAGGTGCCGAACCCCGTGCTTCGCGCCGAGCTGGCTAGCCGCCTGGCCGATCGGCTCCGCGTGGACGGTCGCCTGCTGCGGCAGGAAATTGAGCGAGCGGCCGGCGAAAAGCGCCGGGAAATCCGGATGGAGCCCCAGTGGGCGGCCACGAGAGTGACGCCCGCCGAGCGCGAACTGTTGAGGGCTCTGCTGGAGGATGAAAAATTAGCGGACGAATTGCTGCCCGCGCTCGTAGACGAAGGCGTCCTCGAAGGGTTGGCGGCAGAGGCGTTGTTCAGGCAGTTCCGCGAAGCGCGGCGCCGAGGTGAAAAACTCGACGCTTCGAGCCTGGAAGACCAAGTGACCTCTGAGCACCAGCGCTTGACGTACGAATGCCTGCTCGACGGCGGAGAAGCCCCCGACAGGGTGCGGGCATTATCCTGCGTTATTGCCTTGAAAAGGGCCAAGGCGGAGCGGGAACGCGAAAAGCTTCAGACGGCAATTCGCGAGGCCGAGCGCGAGCGCAATCAGGAAAAGCTCGGGGAGCTGCTACGGGCTAAGGACAAGCTGGTCAAGGAGTTATCTCAACTCGGTCGCCCCTAAAAAAACTGCACCAGAAGAGAAACAATCTGTTGTAGAATTACATCTAACAAGTGGAGCCGTAAAGACTTGGCGGCTTTCCGTAACACGTCTGCAGGGTTGCTGGATGCGGCACCGCCGGAAGGATGGTGGGGTGTCGCTTATTTCATTTCGTAACACTGCGGTCTCTCTCTTTCCTTCACCCGGGAGGAGAAATCCTTGGCGTTTGAAGACAAATTCGACCAGGTAAGCAAGCTCATCACCTTGGGCAAGGAGAAAGGTTACCTTCTCTACGATGAGGTGAACGACCTTTTGCCGTCGGACGTGCATTCCGCCGAAGACCTGGACGACCTCCTTGTCATGTTTGATAACGCGGGCATCGAGGTCTTGGATTCGCCCCGGGCGAAGCCCACCGACCGGCTTGCCCTCGAGAAGGTCGAAGAGGCGAAGTCTGAGGAAACGGCCGAGGACGTTGAGCTCGATCTGACGCCCGGCGCCCTGGACAAGACCAACGACCCCGTCCGCATGTACCTGCGCGAGATGGGCACCGTGCCGCTACTCACCCGCGAAGGCGAAGTGGAGATTGCCAAGCGGATCGAGCGCGGGCAACTCAAAGTGCTCAAGGCCCTCTCTCGCTCCCCCAGCATTATTCAGGAAATGTTTGGTCTTCGCGAAGACCTGACGAAGGCTCGGAGGTCCATCAAGGAAGTGGTCGTCTTTGACGACGACGAGCTGACCGAGGACAAAATCGAAGAGCGCCAGCGCGGCGTGGTGGGCCTCGTTGACGAGATTGACCGTCTCTTCCGCCGATTGCTGCAACTGAAGGCCAGGCGCGACTCGATCCCGCGCACCAAGCGGCCCCGCGAATTCCGCCGTTACAGTTGGGCCGTCGCCCGTTACCGGATCATGATCTCCAATGTGATCCGGTCCATCGAATTTACCCACGGCGAGAAGAAGCGGCTGATCGAAAAAATCCGTCAGGGCGTCGAGGAAATCAGGCCGATCGAACGCGACGTGAGTCGGCTTGAAAAGCGCCTGGAAGGCGCGCGCGGAAACGGCACGAAAGAATTGCGGAAAGAACTCCGCCTGTACAAGGCCCGGCTGGGCGAGGCGGAGGAGCGCAGAGGTTCGACGGCCAGCGAAATCAGGCGGACGTATCAGAGCATCGTCATCGGCGAGCAGGAAGCCGAGGTTGCCAAGCGGGAGCTGATCGAGGCGAACCTCCGCCTGGTGGTCTCCATCGCCAAAAAGTACACGAACCGCGGGCTCCAGTTCCTGGACCTGATCCAGGAAGGCAACATCGGCCTGATGAAAGCGGTGGACAAATTCGAGTACCGGAGGGGCTACAAGTTTTCAACGTACGCAACCTGGTGGATCCGGCAGGCGATCACGCGGGCCATTGCGGACCAGGCGCGTACCATCCGAATCCCCGTCCACATGATCGAGACCATCAACAAGCTTATCCGCACTTCGCGCCAGCTCGTTCAGGAATACGGTCGCGAGCCCACGTCGGAGGAAATCGCCAAGCGCATGGATATCCCCGTCGTCAAGGTGCGAAAGGTGATGAAGATCGCCCAGGAGCCCATCTCCCTCGAGACTCCGATCGGGGAAGAAGAAGATTCACACCTGGGCGATTTCATCGAGGACCGCGGCGTCATCTCTCCGGCCGAAGCGGTCATCAACATCAGCTTGAAAGAGCAGACGGACTCGGTCTTGAAAACTTTGACTCCGCGCGAGGAGAAAGTGATCAAGATGAGGTTCGGGCTGGATGACGGCAGCGAGCACACGCTCGAGGAGGTCGGCCAGAGCTTTGCCGTGACCCGGGAGCGCATCCGCCAGATCGAGGCCAAAGCACTGCGCAAGCTGCGCCATCCTTCGCGGAGCCGGAAATTGCGGGCTTTCCTGGACGCCTCGTCGGTCCGCGAGTAAGCCCCAACAGGACGTGAATTGACCTGATGAAACGCTGCTCGTATTGCGGGTATTCGAACTACGACGACGCCACCGAGTGCCGCAAGTGCGACGCGTCCTTCGTCGCCAAGCCGGAAGTCGTTTACAAGTCCTTTTGGGTCGGGCCTGAAAAGGCGCGCTCCCTCCGCGGCAAGGCCCTTACGGCAGTTGTTCTGGGGCTGATGATCAAGGTTTACTGGGGTGGTTACGGTCCCTGGCACGTCCTGGACAATCCCACTTTGGCCCACGTCCGCTCTTTTGCTGAACCTCTGCTGATTTACGGAGGCGCCATCCTCTACCTGGTCGGCTGGGTCCTGAACTGGATTTAGCCCTCCGCCTGCCCTCCTTGCGGTCGCCTGCGACATAAAGACGTAGCCTCGCGAGCTTGCCTTCCAATGCCTCTCCCTTAACGGGTACCCCGCGATTGAGGTCGCGTCACCATTCAGCGAGTCAAAGCGGCCTGTTCGCGTCCTGAATTCGAGTCGAGAGATGTCAAGGGCGGTCAGGTGGCTCTGTGCTTTTGCGTGGTGTTTCAAAGTTGTTTGCTTTATTAAACAGGGGCGTTTAAACAACATGACGCCGCCGAGCGGCGTCAGAGCCCTGAGACCGTGTACTCCTTGGATGGAGTCGGTAAATCGTCCATTTGTCCCGTCCTTTATCGAGAGACGAAGTCTGACTGCGGACTTCGATAACTCCTAATTTAACAATGGGATAGACGAACTCCGCCCGAGGAAATACCTTTGGCTGGGGTCTTGCTCTACAAGACGTTGCAATTTGCACTTTACAGGAATGCAAGTCGCCGAGGAGGCAGCGCAGGCTTGTCAGGACGGCCCGGGAGCGGGCCTTCGGTTCAGCCCTCGTGATTAATCGCGCGCATGCCTCGTGTATCGGGCCTGTTCCCAAGGACAGGGTGCGGCAATGGCCAAGAATTGTCCGGGGGTACAAATTGATTCTTTGCGAGACTGGTCGTAGAGTTCAGCGATGTGAAAACGGCCCTGATGGTCACCGAATGTGCCGCCATTATCAGAAAACGGGCTGGACTTGCCGGCTGTAGTATGGACCAACTTGGTAACTATGGCGTCCGACGGAGCAACTCAGGCTGAGGCAGCTTTCATCAAACAAGTTAAGTGATATCGAGGGCATCGAAGTTCAGTGGCTAGAGAGACCAGGAGTGGCGAGAACGACAGGAGGCATAACGGATTGCGATCGCGTGGTTTGACGACCTCAATACTGCTTCCGGCGGCGCTGGTGCTTGGCGGCCTGGGCCGCGCGGCGGACCAATCTTCCACCGAGCTCGAGAAGGAAGACAAGGGGATTACCTTTTACGAGAGTTTCCGGGGCAGTTCCAACACGCTTGGACAAGTCATGAAGCTCGATACGAAGGCGGGCTATAACTTCAACAAATATTTTGGCGTGTATTTCGGCATCCCCGTATATTCCGTCCGTTCCTCCGCCAATTCGACCACGAGCGGCAGTGGCTCGATGACGGGACTCGGCAATGCCTACGTTGATCTGCGCCTGACGGTCGCAAACCCCCTGCTGAATTTCGCCTCTATCCTGGAGGGGACTGCGCCCACCGGAGACGCGTCGAAGGGCTTCAGCACGGGTCGCGCCACCTTCGACTGGGCGAACCACCTCGACCACAGCTTCTTCTTCGGGTTCACGCCATTCGTGAATCTGGGAGCGGCCAACACGATTTCGGACACCCGCTTCTTCACGCGGCCTTTCAGCTCGCTGGGACTGGTCGGACACTTCGAAGGCGGGGCGGACTATAAAGTGCTGCATTTCTTCAGCGTGGGAGCGTCCGCATACGACATTGTCCCCTCCGGCCAGCAGAAGGTTTTCAGCCGGTTGATCAGCAGCCAGCCGTCCGTCCCCGGCGTGACGACGCGGCGGGGCGGCGGAGTCTTTGAAAAAAACAGAGAGACGACCGGGACGGCAGCCATTGACCGCGACAACGGGTATTCGGCGTGGCTCGATGTGAGTCCGCTCCCGTTTATAAACCTCGAGCTCGGTTACAGCCGCAGCGTTCAATTTGACCTGAACACGGTTTCTTTCAGCGTGGGATTCAACTTGGGGTATTTGATCAGGAAGACGAAAGTGCGCTAGACGAAGTGAGAGTCCTCAGCTAGCACGGCAAGAGGGTCAGGGCTCTTAACCTTGAAGGAGGGAAAAAGATCATGAAACGTTCGACTTTACTTTTCACGGTGTTGGCCCTCGCTCTTTGGGCGGTCCCAGTCTTCGCGCAGGGTCGCAGCGGCGGACACGCCGCAAGCGGCGCCGGCTCGAGTGTGGGGCGCGGGTCAACGGGTACGGGTAGCCACGGCAACCCAAACACGAGCGGCGGAAGCGGTGGGTCTTCTGCCGGGACAGCGGCGCAGACCAAGCAGCTCAACATCTTCTTCACAAAGACAGACTCAAAGCTGTTTACGAAGATCTCAGGTTTGCTGCCTGCCGGGACCACCATGACGGATCTGCAAAATATGCAGCCACCGTTCAGGAACCTCGGCGCGCTGATCTCCACGGTCCACGTCTATAACAACCTGGGGCTCGCAAGCAAGACTCCGCCCGTTTCTTTTTCGGATTTCGCGAAGGCAGTGACAGGCGGCAGCCTTGGCAAAGCCATCAAGGAATTTGATCCAAACGCTAACGCCAAGGCCGAGGCCAAAAAAGCAACGAAGGAGGCCAACGCCGACGTCAATCAGAGGGAGTCATAGTCGGGCTCCTAAACTGCCTACGTCAAAACTTTTCCGCGGGACAGGGGCCGGAGCGCTTTTCTCCGGACTTTGTCCCGTGTTCTTTTTAATCGGACAGCCTCCTCCAAATTTACGGCCGCGCGACACTCCCGCGCAGCCGGCTGACGTTCTCCCCTCCGGCAGAGTAAAAAGCTAGCGAGCCATTTCGGGCACAGCCGCTCATATCGCTGCTTAATGCAGCGTCTTCAGGTAAGTGACAAGTTGCCAGAGTTGCTGGTCGGGCAGACGCGACCAGGAAGGCATCCCCTTGCGAATTCGGCCGTTTCGCAACGCCCAAAACAGGGCTCCTGGAGGAGCGTCCTGAATCGCAGGGGAGTGCAGATCGGCCGCGTAATCCAAGCCGCGCCCGTCCGAACCGTGGCATTCCGCGCAGTGCTGCTGATAGATCTTTCGACCTGCAGCCGCAGCTTCGCTTTGACCCGTGAACGGGTTCTGCAATGATCGCGCCCGAGCCGGCGCCTTGCTTAGCTGGGCCGCCGGACCATCATCCTTCCTAGGCTTCCGGGCCGCCAAAGCTAACGAGGCAATCAACGTCAATGCCAAGCAAGCCGCGGACCAACGTGTTGGGATGTTTCTCATTTCAGCCGCGCGATTGCGATGGGTCTTTGGAATCATCGGAACCACCGGCGGATCCGACGGTCGAAGCGTGGAATTTCGTAGGAGACTCCAAATCGAAGGAGTGTTCGCACGCTGTTCTTGTTGAGCCCGAGAGTCGGGGAGATTCGCAGGGAGGTCCCGTTCGGAAGCTCCCAGGCTAGAATCGGAGCGACATAGTGTGAGGTTCCCGGAAAACCGAAAGCGTGCCGTGTTCCCAGGCCGCCGTACAATTCAACTCCCGAGCGGAAGTTTTCCCGGCAGAACCTACACCGCCTGGACGAAGCTATCAGAGCCAGGGGCCGATTCACGCCGAAAGCGTAACCAAATTCCCAGGGATTGTTGTTAAGGTTCTTTTCGGCGATGAAGTTCTCTGAAACATTCCATCCTTTAAAATTGCTGGACAGAATCAGTTTTCCTTCCATCTCGCGTTTTTTCTCTGAGCGCGCCTCATGGTTAGGAACAGCGAGATCGTCCGCCGAATCATGGTTGACCACCTCAAGCAGCGTCTTATCGGCGCCGTTCAGGCTCTCAAATTCCACGTACAGCACCGGGTTGATCCAGTGTTCCTTCATCAGCGGCCGGAAGCGGTTTTCCCAACGGAAGCCCGTAAAGATGGCGCTGTCACGCGACGTCTTCTGGGCGTCGAGATAGAATTCGGTCGTCCACCAGCCTTTGACACCGTACTCGAGTTCCGTCCACGAGCCGAGGAACTTGTTGGCTTGCTTCGGGACACCCAACACGGGGTTGATGGAGACTTCGAGGTTCCCGGGCTCCTCGAGTTCATGATCGTAGGTGACGAAGTAAGGCCTCTCGGCCGCCCCCAGGCATAAGGGCAAAAAGGCGAGCAAACCCGGAAGGATCTTATCGGCTACTCTGGGATTCTTAGGCATGGTCGTTACAAGCCCGGTCCTGGCCGGGCCTCGAAATACCCAAACTCGCTTCGCCTCGGAGCTTGTGGGGCCCGGGCGCAGTGCGGTCTCGAATGCGAGGAAAAGCGTGCCGGCCTAGATGCAAATCATTTGCATCTAGAAATGCCTAATATAAACTGCCGACCCAGTTATTTTCAAGCGAAAGAATCAATTGCCTCGAGGGCGACTCACCGGCACTCGCGCATTCCGCTTGCTTGCCATCGAGGCGCTTGGTATCGTGTGGGCCGCTCGCCGAGGGGCGTATTTAAGAAACCGCCCGGCGGCTCGGCGGTGTTCCTCATCAATCCCTTCGGGACATTCGAGCGATGGAGCCCTCGATTACACCCACTCCCGTTCCGGCGGGAGCCGGCTCAAAATCGTTCCTCGCGCGCGTCGCGGGCGTCTTTCTTTCGCCGGGCTCGACGTTTGCCGACGTCGTGCGAAAGCCGGATTTTATTGTGCCGCTGATCGTCGCGATGCTCTCCGGCTTGGTCGTGGCGGAGACGATGCTGGCGAAGATCGGGATGGAGCGCATCGTCCGCCAGCAGATCGAACACAGTAGCCGCGCCTCCAGCATGAGTCCTGAGCAGATGCAGCAGGCGGTCGAGCAGGGTGTGCGGATAGGCGCGATCATGGCCCATGCGTCCTTTATCTTCGTGCCCATCGGTATTTTGATCATTGCCGCCACCGGCTTGGGGATTGCAAACGTTGTCTTCGGAGGCCAGGTCAGCTTCAAAACGGCGTTCTCCGTCGTCTGCTACGCGAATCTGGTAGGAATCCTCGGCACGCTGATGGCGGTGCCCATCATCCTTTTCGGCGACCCGGAACACCTCAATCCTCAAAACCCATTGCCCACGAACCTGGGATTCCTTCTTAATCCAACGGACACACCCAAACCCCTGATGTCTCTCGCCGGCCCGTTTGACGTCCTCACCTTGTGGATGATGGCTTTGCTCGGCATCGGGTTCGCGGAAGCCATCGGCCCGAAGGCCAAGAACCTTACGGTCTTTTTTTGCTTCTTCGGTTTGTGGGCGCTCTGGGTCTTGGCCAAGATGGGCCTCGCGATGCTGGGTTAGGCGGCTGGCGAGATGGGCGGACCATTTGGATTTGAGATTCTGTCGCGCGACCCGTCCACTCGGGCGCGGGTCGGGCGACTGCAAACCCCCCACGGGACCGTCGAGACGCCTATCTTCATGCCCGTCGGCACCGCAGGCACGGTGAAGGGCGTAACGCAGGAGGAGCTCGAAGAGATCGGAGCGCATCTCCTGCTGGCCAACACTTACCACCTGTACCTTCGTCCCGGCTACGAGAGGATTCGCGACCTCGGCGGTCTGCACCGGTTCATGAGCTGGCCTCATCCTATGTTGACCGACAGTGGCGGATTCCAGGTGATGAGCCTGAAGGGCCTGACGCGAGTGACCGAAGATGGCATCTGGTTCCGGTCGCACCTCGACGGGTCATCGCATTTCTTCTCACCCGAGCGAGCCGTGGAAATCCAACTGGCGCTCGGCGCGGACATCATCATGGTGCTGGACGAGTGCGTCGAATACCGTTCGAGCGTCGAGACCGTGAAACGCGCGACGAAACTGACGGGCCGCTGGGCGCGGCGCGCGAAGGAGTTTTACCTGGCGCAGGCCGGCCAGGACCTTGAGGGTGCGCCGTCGGCGCTTTTCGGCATCGTTCAGGGAGGGACCGACGCCGCGCTGAGGCGCGAGAGCGCGGAAGAAATTGTCGAACTCGGGTTTGAAGGCTACGCGATCGGCGGGCTTTCCGTGGGGGAGCCCAAGGAAAAGACTTACGAGGTGGCGGAGCTGACGGCGGGCCTGCTGCCCGAAGACCAGCCGCGTTACTTGATGGGCCTGGGAACTCCGGAGGACTTGGTCGAATGCGTTGCGCGCGGGATTGACCTGCTCGACTGCGTCATGCCGACGCGGAACGCCCGTAACGGCTGCGCCTTCACCTCGCAGGGGAAAGTCGTGGTCAAGAGCGCGCGTTACGCCGGGGACGAAACGCCGCTCGACCCCGCCTGTCCGTGCCCGGTGTGTCGCCGCTATTCGCGCGCGTATCTGCGCCACCTTTTTGTGTCCGGGGAAATGCTCGCGGCGATTCTTACCACCCGGCATAACCTGTACTTTTACCTTGACACCATGCGCAAAATTAGGCAGGCTATCCGCTCTGGCGAATTTGCGAAACTTTATTTGAGGGTGCGGGGAGGGGCCCTGACCGAGTTTCAGCCCTGAACTAAGACCCGGCAACGCAGACCCCGCGTGTCCCGCTCCCTGCCGAGCGGGATTTACTATTTTAAATCCCATTCCTTGTGACTCAACCTTGAGCGTGGGTGTACTCATCAGTCCTATTGTCTTCGCGGCGGACTCCGGCTTGGCCGGGCTGCTTGGTAACCCCATCCTTCCCGTTCTCCTCATCGTCCCGATCTTCTACTTCCTTGTCATTCGGCCTCAACAGCAGCAACGGCGTAAAACGCAGGATATGCTGGGCAGCCTGAAGACGGGTGATCGCGTGCTGACCACCGGAGGAATTTACGGGACAATTGTCGGCTTCCGGGATGGGGTCGTCCAATTGCAGGTGGCGAATCAGGTCCGTGTCGACGTGGCCCGGTCAGCGATTTCCGGGCTGGCCGCGGAAGAGTCTGACGGAAAATCCGACAGCTCGACGGAACGATCTGCGGGCGGGCGAGAGACCGCCCGGTCCCAGGCAGCCGGGAAGGGCAAGAAGCCGTAGCAGTGGTTGAAGATTCCGAGGGCCCTGTAGTCCGACCCAAACAAGTTCGCCAAGCAGAATAGTTTCGTCCCCCTATGGAGAGCAAACTCAAAAGCCGTGTTCTTGTGATTCTCTTCGTCTTTCTGGTTTGTGTTTTCGGCATCGTGGGCTTCCCCCGGAACCTCGTTCAACTGAAAGACAACCTCCGCAACCGCATCCGGCTGGGACTGGACTTGAAGGGTGGCACGCATCTGATTTTGCAAGTCCAGGTCGAAGACGCGGTGAACGCGGTCACGGACCAGGCCCTCGAGCGAATACGGGACGAACTCAAAGCCAAGAACCTCCCTTACGCCGACATCCAAAAGACGGATAGCACGCACATCGTCATCAAGGGACTTCCGCAAGAAAAGTCTTCGGACATGCAGGCTCTGGTGGCCGAGCAATTTTCGGACTGGGACCTGGCGCGGCTGCCCGGCGATCCCACTGGCCGAGCCTTGACGATGAAGGTGAGCTCGGCGGCGAACATCCGCAACCAGGCGCTGCTGCAATCCATGAGCACCATCCGCAACCGCATCGACCAATTGAGCGTGGTCGAGCCCGAAATAGCGGAGTATGGGCAGAGCGATTTCGAACTGGTGGTGCAATTGCCCGGCGTGGATGATCCAACGCGCGTCAAGGACATCATCCAGTCAACGGCGCTGCTTGAGTTGAAAGTCGTTCAGGACAATCCTTATCCTTCGCAAGAAGCCGCTCTGGCGGCCCACGGCGGAGTGCTGCCGCCGGACGCTGAGCTCTTGCCGGGTCCCAGGACCTCGAGCGGGCAGAGCTGGTACCTCGTGAACAAAATTCCCGCCATCACCGGGCGCGACCTGACCGGCGCCGAGCCTTCAAAGGACATTAACGGCCGGCCGAGCGTCAACTTTACTTTGAACCGAGACGGCGCGGCGCGGTTCTCGCGCGTGACCGGCCAGAACATCGGACGGCTACTCGCCATCGTGCTCGACCGGCGCGTGGTGGATGCGCCCGAAATCCACGGCCAGATCAGCGACCGCGGCGAGATCACTGGCGGAGCCTTTACGCCTGAAAAGGCGGCGGACCTGGCCCTGGTCCTCCGCTCGGGGGCTTTGCCCGCGTCCATCAAGTACCTTTCGGAAGAGACCGTTGGCCCCTCGCTCGGCGCCGATTCCATCCGTCATGGGGTCATCGCATCCATCGTGGGACTGCTGGCCGTCATGGCCTTCATGCTCGTTTACTACCACGGGTCGGGGATTAATGCGGACCTGGCGTTGATCTTGAACCTGATCATCCTGATTGCGACTTTCGTTTATATCGATGCCGTCCTCACCTTGCCGGGTATCGCGGGAGTGATCTTGACGGTGGGCATGGGAGTGGACTCAAACGTGCTCATTTTCGAGCGTATCAGGGAGGAGTGGCGGTCCGGCAAAGCAGTCGGCGCTGCCGTGGCAGGCGGGTTCGAGCACGCCTTCAAGACCATCATTGACACGCACGTCACGACGATTGTTTCAGCCGCGATCCTGTTTACGTTCGGGACAGGCCCCA
>QHZM01000067.1 GCA_003224665.1 Acidobacteriota bacterium | reverse complement strand
TTGGTGCAAACATTAGCACCCTTCGCCCGCAAGGACGGCGAAGTCCGATCCATTCCGGCCTCGGAGGAGCGTATATGTTCGGCAGCGTCCCTGGCACGAGGGAAGTCTTCGACGTCATTGTGGTCGGCTCGGGGGCGACGGGCGGCTGGGCGGCGAAGGAGCTCACCGAAGGCGGGCTCCGAGTCGCTCTCGTCGAAGCTGGAAGAAACCTCGATCCCCGGAAGGACTTTACCGAGCACGTCATTCCCTACCAGATTAAGTACCGTGGGATCTCGTCGGAATTCGCGAAGAGGCGTCCTGTTCAGGCGCGGTGTTACGCCTGCATGGAATACAACTACGAGTGGTTCGTGGACGACTTCGATAACCCCTATACGACGCCACCGGACAAGCCCTTCACCTGGTACCGGCTTCGCATCCTGGGCGGGCGGTCGCTGGTCTGGGGTCGGCAGAGTTACCGGTTCAGCGATCTGGACTTCAAGGCCGCGAGCCGCGACGGTTACGGCGACGACTGGCCCCTGAGCTACTCGGAGCTCGCGCCCTATTACGACAAGGTGGAACAATTCATCGGGGTGAGCGGCGCTACGGAAGGCCTGCCGCATCTGCCGGACGGCAAGTTCCTCCCGCCGATGGCGATGACCTGCGGTGAAATCAGACTGCGCAAAGCCGTCAAAGAAAAGCTCGGCCGGACAGTGACAATCGGGCGGGCGGCGCACCTGACGGCGCCGCTCAACGGGCGGGCGCCGTGCCACTACTGCGGGCCGTGCGAGCGGGGTTGCATGACGCGATCGTACTTCAATAGCCCGGGCGTCACGATCCCGCCGGCGCAGGCTACGGGGCGGCTCACGCTGATCACAGACGCCATCGTGAGCCAGGTGACGACTGACCCCGGCACCGCCAAGGCCACGGGCGTGCGCTACGTGGACCGGGTCACGCGGGACGTACGGGAACTGCGCGGGCGCGTCGTTGTGGTGTGCGCGCAGGCGCTCGAGTCCACTCGGATCCTCTTCAACTCCGCTACGCCCCGGTTCCCGAAGGGCCTGGCCAATTCGAGCGGCGTCCTCGGCCACTACTTGATGGACCACTTCTGGGGGTTCGGCGCTTCGGGCAAGATGCCCATGCTCGAGACTCGCCCCTGGGCAGGGCCTCCCCAGCGGCCGAACGGAATTTACGTCGTCCGCTTCCGCAACGTCACTGACCGCCATCCCAACTTCATCCGCGGGTACGGCTACCAGGGCAACAGCGAGGCGGATTTCAACTTCGACGCCGAGGGTTACGGCAAAGACTTCAAGGAGCAGGTCAAACGCGGCGAGTACCGGATCAGCCTGGGCGGCTTTGGCGAATGTCTGGCCCGCTGGGAGAACTACTGCGAACTGGACAAGAACGTGGTGGACGCCTGGGGGATCCCCGTGCTCCACATCAGCGCGAGTTACGGTGAGAACGAGCTCAAGATGGGCGAGGACATGGCGAACAGCGCGGCGGAGATGCTGGAGGCGGCCGGCGCCAAAAACATTCGCACGGACCGGAGCATCAACATCCCGGGCGACGTGATCCACGAAGTGGGCACGTGTCGCATGGGCAACGACCCAAAGAAGTCCGTCCTGAACAGGTTCAACCAGGCCCACGACGTGAAAAATCTGTTCGTCATGGACGGCAGTTCCTTTGTTTCTACAGGCTGCCAGAACCCGACGCTCAACATGATGGCGCTGGTCTGCCGCGCTTGCGACTACTTGCTCGATCAAGCGAAAAAAGGGGAATTCGGGGCCTGAGGGAGAGACGGCCTGAGCCGGACGGAGGAGGAAACCATGGACCGAAGGACTTTTTCTCGAAATTTTGCGGGCGGGGTTCTGGGCGCGACGGCGCTTGCCAGGAATTCGCTCGCCGGTGCGCCGCCGGCTGTGGTGGGCGGCGAAGAATCGGACGTCCCTTTCAAGTTATCCGTCATGCTCTGGACGGTGTTTCAGAAACTCCCGTTTGAAGAGCGCCTCGAAAAAGTGGCGGAGGCGGGCTACAAGAACGTCGAACTCGTAGGCGAGTACCACAACTGGTCGGAGGAAGATTTCCGCAAGGCCAGCAGGAAGAGGGAGCAGCTCGGCATCACCTTCGACACGACGGCCGGCTTGGCGCACGGCGTCGCGGACCCTCACGCGCGGGAGGCTTTCCTGTCCGACGTGCGCAATGAGCTGAAGGTGATGGAAAAGCTCGATTGCCCGGCGCTCATCGTGATGTCAGGCGACCGCGTGCCGGGCGTGCCCCGGCGTGACCAGCACGAGAGCTGCGTCGAAGGGCTGAAACGCGCTGCAGAACTCGTGGAAGGGAAAAACATCAAGCTGCTGCTCGAAAACATTGATCCCGAGGAGAACCCCAAGTACTACCTGACTTCCGTGGCGGAAGGGTTTGAGATCGTCGGAAAAGTGAACCACCCCCAGGTCAAGTTCCTCTACGACTTCTTCCACGAGCAGATTTCGGAGGGAAACCTGATCGAGAAACTCGAGAAGAACATCGAGAAGGTGGCCCTGGTGCACATCGCGGACGTTCCCGGGCGGCACGAGCCGGGCACGGGAGAGATCAACTACGTGAATATTTTCAAGAAGCTCGGCCAGCTCAAGTACAGCGGGTACGCGGCGATGGAATTCCTTCCGACCGGCGACCCTGTCGCCGCCCTGCGCGCCGCGAGGGAGATGGCGCTCGCCGCCGGCCGCGGTTGAGCGGGTTCCCCCGCCGCCCGCTCGGACACCCCGTCATTCATTCCACCCCGCGTGTTCCTGCCAGTCGAGAATGCGGTAGTGGACTTCCTCCCGGGGAAGTTCGGCGAACGCCTGCCGCATGCCTTCGGCCAGGTTGCCGTCCTGAGACTGATAAATCCAGCCCATTTCCTGTTTGAGCGCCGCGGCCTCACCGGTGAGGTAAACTGTCGCCTTTTCGTACCGGTAAGGCGCGGGCTTGAAGCCGCCTGCGCCGTAAGCCTGGTCGGCGAGGATGACAGTCCGCGGGTCCACGCGTCCTTCGCGGAGAAGCTCCTGGCAGGCTTTGACGACGAACCAGTTGGCCGTGCGGTGGTCCACGTGCCGCTCGTCAGGATGCGGAGTAGCGATCAAGGCGGGACGGAAGCCGGTGATGATCTGCTTCACCACGTCAATCACCGCATCCCTGGCGAACGGCAGGTTGGGCTTCAACACGTTTTCGTAGGGCGCGTGGTCGGTGGCGAGGTAAATCGAAAGGAAGGGGTCCGATGTCTTGAGGTGCTGGGACCAGATCGCGCCTGACCCTCCGTCGGGCAGTCCCAGGAAGGTCAGCTTGTCCGCTGCGAGCCCGATGTGCGCGAGCGTCTCGGCGGTCTCCTCCATGCGGACGAGGCCGAATTCCCTGGCTTCGTTCGGACCGCAGGGCTTCGAATAATAGCGCTCGCAGGCGCCCACATCGCCGCCCGTGAAGACCACCACGCGGACTGGCAGACCGGCCTCGAGGGCGGCGCGGATCAGGCCGGCATATGCGTGCTCGTCATCTTCGTGCGGGGCGAAGACGATCAAGGAGTCCGGCAGGTCGTTCACCGCGATCTCCGTGGCCGTGGCGGCCACTCGCTTGCTGTCCTGACTTACCAGAGACAATCTCAACTGGTAGGCCCCGCCGGCGGCGGAGCTTGGAATCTCCCAGCCGTCGGCCTCGACGTCGCGCCATCCGCCCGCAGCCAGGTCGAACTTCGCGCCGAGCGTGGCC
>QHZM01000066.1 GCA_003224665.1 Acidobacteriota bacterium | reverse complement strand
CCCCGACCGCTGCGAGGAAAAATCCGCTCAGCGTCATCACCAGAGCGGCCACGATCGCGGCTCGCCAACTTCCGGCAAAGTGGTGGTAGATCGCCGTGATGGGCACCACCAGGCCGGCGATTGAGAGGGCAATCCACTTGATGGGGATGTCCAGATCGAGGCGCGTCAGGGCGGAACTTGGGCCGCTCACCGAGCCCGCCGAGGCCCGGACCGCCCCTCGGATCGAGCGCATGATGGACTCGCGCATTCCGTAAAGAGTGTTGGCGGCTCCGACGAGCATCGCGCCGACCGCAATGGGGCGGACGACGTTGCGCCAGATGCCGTCGCTGATCACATCCCAGGCAGCTTGGCCACCGGCCGCCGGCGCGAGACGTTGCGGCAGTTCGGGGTCGATGAAGAGGACGAGAGGGATCAAGACCAGCCAGGCGAGGACTCCGCCGGCGAAATTGATGGCCGCCAGCCGCGGGCCGATGATGTAGCCGATCCCGATCAGCGCGGGTGAAGCTGAGGGCGTGGTGTAGCTGATGCCTCCGGCATAGGAGACTTCTCCAAGCGATTTGCTCCCGGCAACCCGGTAGCTGATGAGCGAGCGAGGGAAGCGCACGAAGAAGCCAACCGTCTCCCTGAACATCTGAATTCCCTTTTCGTCTTTCAGCAACTGGAGAAGCGCGCCGAGGCCGAGCGCCCCGAAGATGTACTTGGGGGCGTCGGTCCGGGTCTGCTGGCCGGCCTTGACGATTTCGGCGCTCGCGGTGCTTTCGGGGAAAGGCAGGTCCGACTCAACGCAGAGCGGGCGTCGAAGGATAATAATGAAGAAAATCCCGAGCAGGCCCCCGGCGAGAAGAATGAACGAGGCCGCCCAAAAATGGCTGCGAAGCTCGAGCCAGAGGCGCTCGCCGCCGACGTTGACCATCATGAAGGCGGGGATGGTGAACACGGCGCCGGCGACGAGGGCTTCGCCGACGGAAGCTGCGGTGCGAGTGAGGTTCTGCTCGAGGACTCCGCCGCGGAAAAACGGCAGGCGAAAAAGCGCAATCGCAATGACGGCGGCGGGAATCGTCGCCGCCACGGTCTGGCCGGCTTTCATCCCGAGGTAGGCGTTTGCCGCGCCGAACAGCGCCGCCATCACCAGGCCGGCCAAAACGGCTTTTAAGGTGAATTCGGGTTCGGGCGAATCGTGCGGAACGAAAGGTTTGAAAGAATCCATGGGGATCCTTCGGAAAAGTAGCGGCGGGTTTATCCCGCCCTCCGACGCCCGCAGGGCTCAGGAGGGCCCGCCATTTGGCGGCGTCCACCCTCCGTAGCTTCGCTACTGCGGAGGACGGGTAAAGCCACCTCTACCGCCCGAGCAGCTCGAAATACCGCCCCACGGCTTCGATGCCGCGATAGAAATTAGGCAAGTGAAACTTCTCGTTCGGCGCGTGGAGATTATCGTCAGGCAAGCCGAACCCCATCATCACGCTTGGAATCCCCAGGTGCTTTGAAAACAGTCCCACGATCGGAATGGAGCCGCCCGAGCGCATGTAGACCGTCTTCTTCTTGAAGACCTGTTCCATGGCCTCGGCCGCTGCGGCGATGTACGGGCTCTCCGTGCTGACGACGGAAGCCGGCGCGGAACTCAAAAGCCGCACCGTGGTCCGGATCCCATTCGGCGTCAGGTTTTTGACGTAGGACGTAAACTGGCGGATGACCTCCCTGGGGTCCATGTCGGGCACCAGGCGCATGCTGACCTTCGCCGTTGCGACGGCCGGAATGACGGTCTTTGCGCCCTCGCCGGTAAACCCGCCACGGATGCCGTGGACCTCGAGCGTCGGCCTGGCCCACAGGCGCTCGAGCACAGGAATTCCCTTCTCGCCTACCAGCGCCGTGGAGCCGACTTCTTTCTTCAAGAATTCCTTTTCTTTAAACGGCAGCCGCTTCCAGGCATCGAGCTCTTTGCGGCTGGGCTTCTTCACGCGACGGTAGAAACCCGGGATGCGGATCTTGCCGCCCGGGCCTTTGAGGCCGGTGACGATTTCGGCAAGCGCCTGGAACGGGTTCGGAGCGGCACCGCCGTACATGCCCGAGTGGAGATCGTGCGCGGCGCCCCGGGCTTCAACTTCCGTGTAAACCAGACCGCGGAGGCCCGTGGTCAAGGTGGGGAGCTCGGGGGCAAACATTTCCGTGTCGCAGACCAAAGCGGCGTCCGCTTTGAGCCTTTCCGGGTGCTTCTCCACGTACTCCTCAATGTGCTCGCCGCCCACTTCCTCTTCGCCTTCGATCAGGAACTTGACGTTGATGGGAAGTTTCCCTTCGGTTCTCAGGAAGCCCTCGACCGCTTTGAGGAGGAGATAAGTCTGCCCCTTATCATCCACGGCGCCCCGCGCATAAATATTTTCGTTGCGGATGGTTGGCTCGAAAGGCGGCGAGACCCATTCCTCCAAAGGGTCGGGCGGCTGCACGTCGTAATGCCCGTAGAGCAGGAGCGTGGGCTTGCCGGGAGCCTCGAGCCATTCCGCGTAAACCAGCGGATTTTGATTCGCGCCTCCCTCGATGATCTCGACCCCGCGCATGCCCATTAAGCGAAGCTCATTCGCCACGAACTCGGCCGCGCGCCGGACGTCCGCTTTGTGCTCGGGCAGCGTGCTGATGCTTGGAATCTTCAAGAGGGTCTTCAGTCCGTCGAGAAACCGGTCGCGATGAGTCTGGTAATAGTCAAATGCTGGTGTCGCCATGGTGAACTCCTGATTCTTGACCGTCCATCATACGCGAAGTGCCCCTTTCGACCAAGTCGGGACGTCTTGCGGATGAACCACGCAGAGTGGGCGCGTGTACTGAAGATTGGGACAGCACTCACGCCAAGGCGGACATACGAAAGTCCGCCTTGGCGTGCGGAGTCTGATCACCGGCACAACAGGTTCCCGCCCGCGGCTCGCCTAGTGAGGGAGGAACTTGGAGACGTAAGGCGAATTGCGCTCGGCTCCTGTCCCTGACCTGCGGTAATGCCCCGAGGGGCCTTCGCCGAGGAACTCCGAAAACCACGCTTCGTGCTCGATCTCCTCGTGCAAGATGGCCAGCGATAAGTCGTAGGTCCGATGGTCCTTGCCGGCGGTTATGTTGCAGACGTTCGAGTAGCCGGCCACCGCACAACGCTCCGCCTTCACCAACACATCGAGCATGGCCTTGATGTCGGTGGGATCCTTTGGGAGCATGGCCGGAGGACACGCCGAGATATCGTGGAAAGTATTCATATTCGCCGGCAGTTTCCCGCCCAGTTCGTAGATCCGAGGCACAAGAGCTTCAAAATGATTTCGGTCTTCAATCCGAGCGTCCTCCGTAATCTCCTTTAACCCTTCGCCCTCCAATCCGATCAGATTGACGCGCAGAATGGTGTAGTAGTAATAGGTGGTGAGTTCCGCTGATGCGTTTCGCACCAGCAAATCCAGCAATTTGTCAATGTCGACACCCGCCTTCTGAACCATTTCCCGAGCGACTCGCGCCATAAATGTTCCTCCTTGTACCGGATATTATTGTAAATATGCTATCTATCGCAATATACCATCGACCTTATTAATCCCAAAAAGATCTGATAGAGCGTCTATGGTCTGGGCGGGATACCGACTGCTCCAGCCTCAAGTTTCAGGACCACGCGACAAGCAGAATAAATTGCCGTTCTCGGGTAGAGGGGAATATCGGTCAGGCAGGTTGTGAAAGAGAAGCTGATCCGGTCGAGACTCGAATTTAAACAGCCGGCTCGTTCAGGACGAATCACGGGATCGAAACTCCGTCGATGAGAGGGCCTCCTGCGAGTCTGTCGGACGCTCTGCCTGGCCGGTCGGCGAAGGGGCAGGCGGGGCTTGTCCCGCCGGCGCGTGGCCGAAGCGTTGCAGCGTGACCTGGGCAATCGTTGAAAGTTTTCCCAAAACAGTTGGATAGAAGGGCCGGTAGCCCGCGACCAGACTGATCACGAGGGCCGTCAGGAGAATGATGATATCCCGGCTGACCACCAGGATGGCAAGCCACCAGGGCAGAACGTTTCGGTAAGCCAGCGCGAGGTAACCGGCGGTCATCAGAATTTTGTCGGCAATCGGATCAAGCGCGACTCCAAGAGGGGTTTCCTGTTTCAATACTCGCGCCACCGGCCCATCCAGCGCGTCGGACACCGCCGCGGCCGTCAAAACTACGAGCGCTCCCACAAAGTGCTGGCCCATCACAAGAATCGCAAATATCGGGACGAAGACCAATCTCAGGATGGTGATCTGATTGGCGGGCGTCAGGGTGCGTGTAGACATCTTCTTCTTGGGCCCACTATAACGAGGGAGGTTTGGAGGTGTCAAACGCGCCGGCGGCGGCGCGAGGCCCGCGCCAGCAATGCCGCACGAGCCGGGCTTCGAGGCGCCTGGCGAGAAGGCTGCCTCTCAGAAGGTCGGGGTGTCGAGCCGGAGATACTCCTGAATGCTCATCCCGACGAACCTCCGGAATCGGTCAGCCAGAGATGGCAGCGTCCCGCTCGGCTCGTCTTCGGCAATGCGCTCGACGCGGTGCATCGGGTAGAAGGCGGCGGTCATGCCCACCGTGCCATCTTCGTGGTCGAGGAGCTGCCGGACAAAATCGTCAAACGAGTCGAGGTCAATGCCTCGCACGGTGACCCCAGCAGAGTCCAGCCGCAACAGTTGTCCCCAGATTTTCTCTTTGGGTGAGGTCAGGCTTATGATGACGATGCTGTTAACTTCCACGGGCCACTTCGACCTGGCGCGCTGGACGCGATCGCCCTCTCGGTCGCCCTACAAGCGCGCGCCTAACCTTTTCTTGAAGGTTACGCCAAGGTTTTTAATAAAGCAATTGAACGCCGGTGTCGAGCGGCTGGGTGAAACGTCTTCGCCCAAGACGCCCCATGGGTCGCCGGGTCTTTTCGGGGCCAGCGGTGACTGGCCAGCGCCGGCGCCGTCCTGGAAGAGGCCGAACTTCTGGCCGGGCAAAGTGCGGGCGGCTTCTCAGTGTGTTTCAACTCGGCCCTCGGACCTTTCAGGCAGCGCGCAGAACGCCCCCTCCGAAAAGCCTTGCGCCTCAACCCCGAAGGCGTGGTCGAAGCGGGCGCGGTAGTTTTCCCAGGCAATCGTCGCGGTCAGCTCGACGAGCTGCGCGTCGGTGAAACCCTTGCGCAGTTCCGAAAACAAAGCGTCAGGAACCTCAACAGGAGTTTTCGTCATCTCCCGAGCGTAATCAAGAACAAGTTTTTCGAGCGGTGAGAATGCGGCGCTTCCCTCATAGGTGGGAAGGTCGCGGAGCTGCGCGTCGGTAATGCCGGCTGCCCTGCCCACGGCAGAGCCGATGTCGATTCAAAACGGGCACCCAACTAACGTCGCGACTTTGAGGGTGGCCAACTCTTTGAGCCGTGTATTGACCAACCGCGACCGGTCGAGCGCCAACTCGAATAATCCATAGCCTCGAGACAACCAGGGGTGATGCGCAATTAGCGTCAGCGGCTCGGGCACCTTGCCCAAGCGGCGTCGCGCCATCCAATACACCAATTGACTCATCAAGCCTGTTTTGTTCTTGGGGAGTCCCTGTATTCGAGCCATACGCACCTCCGCGGCTGGAAGGAAGCTTATGCCTGGTAGGCCCGAAGCTGCGGGTCAACTTTGAGCGTTGCTTCGGTCATTTTCTGGACTTGTTCA
>QHZM01000065.1 GCA_003224665.1 Acidobacteriota bacterium | reverse complement strand
CAAGCTCAACCTCGCCGAGAAAGAGTTCCGCTCAACCTTGCGCCTGGATCCCCGTAACCGCGACGCCAATTTCAATTTGGGTCTGGTCTTAATGGCGCAGGGCCGCCCCGGGCAAGCTGTCGAATACTTCCGGGCGGTCAGCCCTCCTGATGCGACAACCTTGATCAACCTGACCAGGGCCTATCTTCGCTCCGGCCAGAAGGCCAGGGCGCTTGAGCTGGCGCGGAAGATTTCCGAACAGAGCAAGAGCGACGTGCGCGTCCACTTCTCGATCGGTGTGCTGCTTGCAACCGAGAAGCAGTACGACGCAGCGGTCCATGAGCTGGAGCTTGCCGACGCGCTGAAGCCCGGGACGGTGGAAATCCTGCATGACCTCGGCCAAGCCTATCTGCGGGAAGGGAAGTACGACAAGGCCGAAGGAGTCCTTGGCCGCGCCCTCGCGCTGAGCCCCGACTCGCCGGACACCCTCTGCCTTTTGGCGAAGGTGTACGCCGAGCAGCGGAAGGCCTTACAGGCCCTCGAACTGTTGCTGAAAGCGCGTAAGCTGGCCCCCGGGAATACCGACATCATCTTTCTGATGGGCCGTCTCAGCATGATGCAGTCCTATTTCGAGGACGCCATTCAGGTGCTTGAAGAAGGGCTCAAGATCGCTCCCGAGCGTGCCGACCTCCACGCGGCGCTGGGCGAAAGCTACTTCACGGCAGGAAAAGTGGACAGGGCGATTCAGGAGTTTCAGACGTTAATCCAGCTCGACCCTTCAGCGAGGTCTTACGTTTTCATGGGCTTGTGCTACCGGCACCTCGGTCGTTTCGAAGAAGCTCGAAAATACTTGAAGGAGGGGCTCAAGAGGGACCTGCACAACGCAGCCTGCCTCTATAACCTGGGGTTCATCGAAAACAAACAAGGAAACTATTTTGAGGCCGAGAAGCTCCTCGAGGAAGCGGTCAAAGCAAGCCCCAAATATGACGACGCTCTTTACGAGCTGGCGAGCGTGAAAATGGCACGGAAGAAATACGAGGAGGCGCTGCCGCTGCTAAAACGGTGTGCGAAGCTGACGACGAAGTCCGCTCAGGTGTATTACAAGCTCGCCACCGCCGAGCGCGTCCTCCGCCAAAGGGGCGCCGCCGAGCGAGACTTCAAGATCTTCGAAACTCTCTCCAAGGACCCCTCCGCCGGGCCGTACCCCTTCCAGCATTTTTTCGAGTCGGTCAACCAGCGGATGGATTTGCCGCCGCGGCAGAAAGCCGAGTTGGACCTCCAGGAGCTCCTGCAAGTAGATGCTCGCCGCCCGAATCAGCCGCGGATCCTTTACCTCCTGGCGGAAACTTACCTGAAGGTCAATCAATTTGACGAGGCGCGGAAAATGGTTGCGCGGATGGACGAGGTCAGCGGTGGTGACGTTCGCACGGCTCTCGGAGTGGGTGAACTGCTCGCGCGTCACAAGCTCTATCCCGAGGCCATCCGGCACTTCCAGGCGGCGCTGCGCGCCGACCCGGGATCGGACGACGCGAAATACAATCTCGCCAACGCCTACTTCCAGGTCCATGATTATTCCCGCGCGCTCGAAGCCATCGAGCAATGTTCGCCCCAGAGCCGGAACGACGAGGCGGTCCTTGCTTTGATGGCAGATATCGACGCGCACCTCGGACGGACGACGGAAGCAACTCGCATCTTCGAGAAAACCATCGAGAAGAACCCGGACAATGACCAGTACTATCTCTCCCAGGCGCTGACTCAGTTGCGCGCGGGGAGCACCGGCGCGGCGCAGCAGGCTCTGCGCCAGGGCTTAACTCGGACTCCGGATTCAGGCAGGATTCTGTGGGGGTTGGGAGTGGTGTCTGTCCTGGAAGGAAAAAACGCTCAGGCGGAGGAGTATCTAAAAAGAGCACTCGACCTGATGCCGGAATGGCAAGGCGCGTACTCGACGCTTGGCTTGTTCTACTACCAAACCGCCCAGATTCCCAAAGCGCGCGAAACTTTCGAACGTTATCAGAGAGCCTTCCCGCAGGGTGGAATCAACGTCGGCAACATCCAGAAACTGCTCGCCACTGTTTCCACGGAGCCCCAACCCCCCAAACTCCGCACCCTTTCACCGGAGAATCGCCAACGTTTCCTCGAGATGGCGCTAGCTTTGGCCGACCAAGGCATCTGAACTATTCAATCCATAATTGGTTTTTCGTCTTCACCAGCCTGGCAGGGTGAGCGCGACCGGCAACGTTTGCTTGTTGGCACTGTTGTTAGAACATGAAAATGTCCTTGACAAGGTCTTTGGCGAGTTGTATAAGCGCCGAGTCCATTCACCAGGTAGCCCTTTAGGATGTCCAAGCGTCGCGGGGTCATTACTGACGGAACAGGTCAATCGGCAGTTGTTCCCGATCTTGGGTCCCGGGTCTAAGTTACTTTCGCCAACACAGATCATCAAGGAAAGGAGCGCGGCCATGCTAAAGCTGGTCAGCCATCACCGAGTTGTTTGTATGTTAGGCGCTGTTTTGTTTTGCGTGCTATTAGCTGGACGGCCCACTTCGGCCCAAGTCGACGCGGGGACGCTTTTGGGAACGCTCAGGGATCAGTCGGGGGCAGTAATTCCTAACGCGAAGATGACCCTCACGCATGAGGGGACATCTTTCGTCCTTAGCACCGTGACCGGCCCGGATGGCAGCTACGTCTTTACTCCCATCAAGATCGGCAGGTATAACGTCGAAGCCGAGTTCCAAGGCTTTCAGAAAGCCAGGCGAACCGGGATCGATGTAAGCATCCAGGCGCAAGTGGTCGTGGACTTCACGATGCTGCCTGGTGCCGTCACGCAGACGGTGGAAGTTACGGCGGCGGCTCCACTCCTCCAGACTCAGAGCGGGTCGGTCGGTGAGGTTGTGAGGTCGCGGGTAATTAACGACCTGCCGCTCAACGGGCGCAATTACACCTTCCTGGCACGCCTGACGGCGGGCGTGACGGTGGGCCAGGAGGAGGGTCGTGGCCTTAATAACAACGGGTGGTTCGCGGCCAATGGAACACGTCCCGCGCAAAACAACTTGTTGTTAGAT
>QHZM01000064.1 GCA_003224665.1 Acidobacteriota bacterium | reverse complement strand
CGATCGGGGAAGGCGGCGCGTCAATAGCTCCGAGCCATCCTGCGTGATGAGGATGACGTCCTCGATCCGGACTCCAATTTTCTCTTCAGGGATGTAAACACCGGGCTCGACGGTGATCACCATGCCGGGCTGGAGGGGCTGATTATAGTCTGAGGGGTCATGAACATTCAGACCCACTGAATGGCTGAGCCCGTGAATGAAATATTGGCCTAGAGGTTTCCCTTGGAGGTCCTTGCCGTGCGAGTTGATATAGTCGCGCGCGATTTTGTCGAGGCTGTTTGCGCCCCGGCCGAGGAAAATTCCGGGCTTCGCCGCAGCCAAGGCGGCATTCTGTGCTCCAAAAACAACCTCGTAAATCTCCCGCTGGCGCGGCGTGAATCGGCCGCCGACCGGCAGGGTGCGCGTGATGTCGCTTGTGTAGCCGCTATAGGCGCCCGCCGAGTCGATCACCACAACGTCGCCTTGCTGCATCTGCTTTTCATTTTGGTCGTAGTGCAGGACGGTGGAAGAGAAACCTGAACCGACGATGGGCGGGTACGCGGGCCATTCGCAACCCCTCCGCTCGAATTCGTACTTGAGCAGGGCTCCAATCTCATACTCCCACACCCCCGGCCGCACGGCTTTCAGGGCTGACAGGTGGGCTTCAATGGAAGCCTCAGTCGCCTTGCGGATGAAGGAAATTTCTCCCTGGGACTTCACCATGCGCACGCGGGTCACCAGAGGGCGCACATCCGCGAAAGCCGCAAAAGGAGCGAGCTTTTTCAATTTGGTGACCATCTCGTGCTGGAAACAATCTTCGCCGCTTTCGGGCTGTGGCGTCAGTTCCGTATAAATCTTGGGAAAGCTCTTGAGAGCCTCCTGGAGTTCCGACTGGAAGAGGGCGGTCTTCCTAACGGTTGGGAACCCCGTGCGAGCAGGAGCGTCAGAGTCGTCCGGGCCAAGCTTAGGGCCAGTCCACTTTTCCTGCCTGTAGTCGTGCGCCGGCACGAAGAATATCTCCTTGTCCATTTCCGCCGCCGCGCCGCTTCCGGTCGCCCTGGGGACCAACAGGAGCACGCCATCGGGCTCGTTCCAACCCGTGAGGTAATAGAACATTTCGTTCTGCCGGAAACTCGTCGTCGAGGCCGCCACGTCGCTTTCGCCGTACCCAAAGAGTACGACGACGCCGTCGCCGGTCTCGCTGACCAGACGCGCCCGGCGCTCGTGAAAAACCGACAGTGACTCACGTTCCCACGCGCCTGCCGGGAGGGCAGCGAGTGAGGTGGACACCAGGAATAAGCCCTTCCAAATAGGGGAAAAGCCGCGCTTTCGAGACGGTTGCATCAATTTTCCTCCACCTGCGGGACGCTCTAGAGTAACCCGCCAGTCAAGAGGCGACGCCGCAGGCCCTTCATCCGAGAGACGGCTTGCCTGGACTGGCCGGGTAGGCGATCGCTAATTGTGATTTGCGTTATGGTGGGCTGCCGCCTCACCATGCTGACGTCCACAGTCCTCCCCGAACCAGCCCCCCGGTTGATTTCTAGGCTAGGTGCTCCCGAACGAAACGGGGAAACCCTGGAACTAAGAAGTTTCCGCGGGAAGCACGCGGGCAATTGAAGGGCGGGCGTTCCAGAGCCGCCGCAGGGGCGCCTGGAGAAGTGACATCATCCCTGTGTACGTATAGCCCGTGAAGAATAGTGCAAGAAAGGGCGCGATAAAGTAGTTTTCAATAGCAAACGAATAGGCCAAGTTGAAGAGGAAATATCCGCCGAGCGCCAACTCGACGGCCGGGATCCAGCCGCTGCGCGAGCGGGCGTATTTCTTGTGTTCCCAGTTCTCTTCGCGACTCTCCACTCGATACTTGGGAGAGCGGACAAACGCCGAATCGATCCCGAGCAGCGCCTCCACCACCGCCTTGGCGTTCGTCACCGCCAGTCCGATGCCGGTAGCCATGAGCAAAGGGATATACTTCACCCGACTCGGCCAGGTCTCGGGATAAAGCTCCCGTTGCGCCACCATGTAGAACGATGAGACCGAACAGGTGGACGCCAGAAACAGCGGCAGGTCAAGGTAAAGCATCTGGTACCAACCCTGGTAAAAGCGCACGATCATCGCAGGCAGGAGAATCAAAGCGAACAGAGTCATCAGCGGGTAGGCGATGTTGGCCGTCAGGTGAAACGAGGCCTCGAGCTTGATATCGAGGGGCTGTGAGCTCCGCCAGATCACAGGCAACAGCTTCTTGGCCGTCTGAATCAGGCCTTTGGCCCATCGCGACTGTTGCGTTTTGAAAGCGTTCATTTCAACGGGCAGCTCGGAAGGGCAGACGATGCGGGGATCGTATACGAACTTCCAGCCCTTGAGTTGCGCGCGGTAGCTGAGGTCCGTGTCCTCGGTGAGCGTGTCGTGCTGCCAGCCGCCGGCGTCTACGATGGCGGAACGTCGCCACATGCCGGCCGTGCCGTTGAAGTTGAAGAAGCGGCCCGAAAAGTTTCTCGCTCCGTGCTCGATTACGAAATGGCCATCCAGCATGATGGCTTCGACTTCCGTCAGGTTCGATGTGTGACGGTTGATCCACGTCCAGCGACCCTGGACAACCGCGACTTGAGGATCGGTGAAGTAATGCACCATATCCCGCAGGATCGAAGGAGGCGGGGCGAAGTCGGCGTCGAAGATGGCGATGAATTCGCCCGTGGCCTTCTTCAGCCCTTCGGCCAGGGCGCCGGCCTTGAAACCTTCGCGGTTCTCGCGGTGCCAATAAGAGATGGGCACTCCGGCGCGCGCGTATTCGGCGACGAGCTGCGAGCAGATGATGCGCGTCTCGTCGGTGGAGTCGTCGAGGACCTGGATTTCAAGTTGCTCGCGGGGGTAATCGATCCTCGTGACCGAGTCGAGCAGCCGTTCGGCCACATACCGCTCGTTGTAAATGGGTAGCTGGACGGTCACCCGCGGGAGCGAGTCGAAGCGTTCGAGCGGTCTCGGCGCTTTATTCCGATTCTTCAAATAGAGAAACGTGAGGTAATACCGGTGGAGGCCGTAAATCGAAAGAATACCAAGAATGGTAAAGTACGGAATCAGGATCGAAAGATCGAACCCGTTCGCCTGATAGATTCCCCGGAAAGGGTCTTTATGAAATATCCGAAGAAAATACCGGACGACGGGATTCGTTTGGATAAGCAGATTCAAGACGAGCAGGTTGGACATGGTCTTTAACAACCGGCGGTGTGCCGGTCTTCCGCGTAAAAGGAGTCGGCGGCCGCAAGCGCCCGCTATTTAAGATGCAAACAGGACCAGCCGCGCGCGCCTGGCCAGCGACTCTCGGCTTGCTGGCACTCGCTACCGCCCAGGTGGCGGTCTACGAGTCCCTGGCCCGCCTGCCCGACCTCAGAAACCAGGTCCCCGAGGCCGTCGCCCTGTTCCTTGTCGCGGGCACCCTCTTTCTTGTCGGGGTCTATTGGGTCGAAAAATTTTCGCCGGGCCTGACGGGGCTGGCAATTATCCTGGGCACCGCAGTGCTGCTTCGCTTACTTGTCCTGCCGGTCCGCCCGGCGCTCTCCGAGGACGTTTACCGTTACCAATGGGAGGGCCGGGTCCAGCGCGCCCGTCTCAATCCTTATACGGTCTTTCCCGCCATGCCGGGCCTGGCATGGCTCCAAGACCCCCATCATCCCCTGGAGTCGGTCTTGAAGCAGCCTCCCGCCAGAGTCTTAATCTACGCCTGGAATCCCACCGTCATCGCCTCGTTCGCGATGTGCGGCCACCACGACTCCCTGGCGATTGCAACTCTTTTGGCGGCTCACTTGTTTATTATAGGCCACCGCCCCGCGCTGTCAATCGTTTCGCTGTCGCTCTCGTTCCTTTCCAAGTATTTCTCCCTGCTCCTTCTCCCCGTGTTCTTGAAGCGAACGCGGTGGCCTTACCTCGCAATTTTTGGATCTCTGGTCCTCCTCGGCTACTTGCCATTCGTGGGCGCCGGCTGGAACCTTTTCAAAGGGCTTTCGGACTACGCCGTGGGCTGGGAATCCAATGACAGCCTCTTCCGGTTGATTCGCTTGGCGGGAAATTCCAAAGGACAAGCGGAGCTGATCGCGGTCACGCTGACAGCGGGCGCGTTGGTCTACGCGCTCAGGACCCGCATGGAACCCTTGCGGGCCAGCCTGTTCCTCACCGCCACGCTCCTGCTCCTATCCCCCGATGCCTTTCCCTGGTACTTCTCCTGGTCGATCCCATTCTTATGTTTCTATCCGAACGCACCATGGCTCTTGATGAGCGTCACAAGCGTCCTGGGCTATTCTCCGGTGGTGGCTTACGCGGGAGGACAAGCTTACAGGGACTCGCCTTTCATGCTCGCGCTCGAATACGTTCCCGTCCTGGCCTGGCTGGGTGTTCAGGCTGCGCGCGAAATGTCCGCCCGGAAAAACTGAGTTGCCTGGCTTGCGGGGATCCAGAGGGACCAGGAAAAGCACGAGGTATCTCTTCATGGCCAGCTCCCACTTCCCGGCAACAGCCGCGAATCCCTCCCGGCGTTGCGCGCGGCGAAAATGCCGGCTCGACCCTGTCCCTTTCCAAAGTCTGCCCAGGAAGCAAGCGACCGGAGCTTAGTCTGTTGAGGAGTCAGACCCGAACCGTCACGCTAGTCTCACTGCGGGTGACGGGCCGGTAAAGCGTATCGCGTTCGAAAGGCTCGAGGCCGGTCTCGCGGATCAGACGAATCAGCTGCTGCCGGGTCATCGCTTGCGGGGTTGTCGCTCCGGCGTCGTGGTAAATTTTCTCTTCCACGACGGTCCCATCGATGTCGTCGGCCCCGAAACGTAGCGCCACCTGCGCGACGCGGGGGGTCATCATGATCCAGTAGGCTTTGATGTGGGGGAAATTGTCGAGCACGAGTCTTGAAATGGCCACGTTCTTCAAGTCCGTGAAACCGGTCGTCTCCGGGTGCGGCACAAGCTTTCCGAGTTCGGTGTTGGCGGGATGGAAGGCGAGCGGGATAAAGGTCTGGAAGCCATGGGTCTTGTCCTGCAGATTGCGCAACTGGAGCATGTGGTCCACGCGGTCTTCCGCGGACTCGATGTGGCCGTAGAGCATGGTGGCGTTCGAGTGCAGGCCCAGCTCGTGCGCCGTGCGGTGGACTTTGAGCCATGTGTAGGCGCCAATCTTGTGGTCGCAGATCACCCGCCGGACCGCGGGAGCGAAAATCTCGGCGCCTCCACCGGGAAGCGACCCCAGACCTGCTTCCTTGAGGTTCCCGAGAATTTCCCGGATTGAAAGTTTTGAAATGTGGGAGTAGTAGGCGATTTCCACCGCGGTGAAGGCCTTCAGGTGAACGGTCGGAAAGCGTTCCCTGAGACCCCGAATCAAATCAACATAGTACTGAAAGGGAAGGTCGGGGTGCAGGCCGCCGACAATGTGGAACTCGGTCACCGCTTCCGTCCAGTTCTCGCCGGCAATCCGGAATGCTTCCTCGAGCGCCATCGTATACGCCCCCGGCGCGTCGGGCTTGCGGCCAAAAGCGCACAGCCGGCAACTCGCCACACAGACGTTGGTCGGATTGATGTGGCGATTGACGTTGAAGTAGGTGAGCTTGCCGTAGAGCTTCTGCCGGACGGAGTTTGCCAGATACCCGATGGCCAGCAGGTCGTTCGATCGGAAAAGCGTCACGGCGTCTTCAAAACCGAGGCGTTCGCCGGCCATGACCTTTTCGGCGACCGGGCGCAGCTGGATGCCGTCGAGGACTAAGTCGCTTGGAAGCATGCACTACCCGCGGGCACTCGAGTGGAAAGTCGCTTAACAACGTATTTTACGTTTACGGCACGTCAATTGCAATACGCGGGTGTCTGAGCAACCGAATTGCCACCCCAAGTCTGGCATGCGGCTTGCTCGCGAATGCCTTGCGGACCCGCGTAAATACAGGCGTCCAGGGCTTGACAAAGGGTTTATGATACGCATTCGGCTTTGCATGGTCGGGTAAAATCCCCCTTGCAGTGCTCATATTTTGTCTAATAATAGTGATTTGTTGGCGGACAGCCATGGCGTTTACAAGCGACTCCAGCCTGACTGAGCCTAAGAGCGAGGCGGCGTTTTTCTACGGCCTCTTCCTGCGGGGTTATCCCCTTCAGAAGATCCGCGAGGATATCGACATCCCTCCGGAAGTCCTCGAACGCTGGCAACGGTTGGCCCTCCGTGACCCGTGGTACAGAGCAATGAGTGCGCGTATGCTCGCCTACCGCAAGCATGTCCTGGCAATTTTCGATTCCTTAATCTTCAGGGAAATCGTCCCGCCCTACCGGATTCAGTAAGAAATAAGCGAACTCCCTCCTCCAGCCAGCCGAACCGTGTCACCTTGAACCGGCCCAATCCGGATCCCTCGACTCGACTGGTAACCCGTCAATACCCGGCGTGCTCGCTCAGCGATTCAGCAGGATGTCGGCAGCCCAGGTAAAGAAAAACAGCAGGCTGATGTAGCCATTGACGTTGAAGAAGGCCGCATTCACACGAGAGAGGTCATGGGGCTTGACGATGGAGTGCTCATAAGCAAGTAACACCGCGACCACGACCAGCCCCGCGAGCGCCAGCCAGCCCAGTCTTTCCATCTTGGCGACGGCGACGAGGAGCGCCAGCGTCAAAACGTGCAGGCCCAAGGACACGCGGAGCGCGGCGGCGATTCCGAAGCGCTCTGGAAAGGAACGGAGCCGCTGCGCGCGATCGAAATCGACGTCCTGACAGGCGTAAATAACGTCAAAGCCCGCCACCCAGAGCGTCACGGCGGCGCCCAGCACGAGGACGCTCGGCTTCACGTCCCCCCTCAGCGCAATCCAGGCCGCCACGGGAGATATCCCCAGGCACAGCCCCAGAATGAAGTGCGAAAAAACCGTGAAGCGCTTTGTATAGGAATATCCGAAAAGGAAGGCGATGGCTACCGGCGAGAGCTTGAACGCGAGCGGATTGAGCTCGTCAGCAGCCAGCAGCAACAGGGCGCAGGATATTAACGTGAAGGCAACGGCAAAACGCAAGCTGAGCTGGCCCGCCGGCAGGGCGCGCTTTTCCGTGCGGGGATTCAGTGCGTCAAGGTCTCGGTCAGCGATGCGGTTGAACGTCATCGCGGCGCTCCGCGCGCCGACCATGGCAACCACGAGCCACAAGATCTGGCGCCACGAGGGCAAGCCGCGAGCGGCGAGCATCGCGCCCGCAAGCGCGAAAGGCAAAGCAAAGACCGAGTGCTCGAACTTGATCATCTCGAGCGTGGTCCTGACTTTGGCCGCCGGCCCCGTCTTGCCCGGCCCGCCCGGCCATTCGCTTTGAAGGCCTTCGCTCATGTCAAAGCAACAATTGTATCGCAGTGTCGCGTCCTGTCCGTCGCCGAACCTTCCGCGCACAATTCGCGGACGACCAGCTGTGCACTATTTCCCGAACCCTGTAAGGATCAACAGGACGAGCAGAGTGGCATTAATGGCATGGCCGGCGTGACGTGGAAATAGATGTCCATAGCGGGAGACCATTGGAGCGCCGACCACGCGATGAGCATCAGATAGTAAAGAATCCCCAGCAGCGAATTTGGCACGCCGAAAACGCGCGCGTAGGGGGTCTGGAGGACAGTGACGCAACTCGAGCCTTCCCTCGCGCACAAGACTTCAGGTATCCAACGCGCGCCGCGCACCCGCCCATAATACGCAAAGGTAAAGTAGAGCGCGTTCGCGAGGCCGGCGACGGCAACGAGGAGAACCAGAAACGGCAGAATCATCGAATTCCTGAGGGCCCCGGAGCCAGGGAGGACAGCACTCCCGCCTCGGAATCACTCGACCTCGTCTTTCATCCCTTTCCAGCGGAACTGCACTTTTTGTTCGAGGCCGAGGTGGGCGAGGACGCGGCAGCAATATTGGACCACGAGGTCGTCAATAGTTTTGGGGTGATGGTAAAAGGACGGAATGATCGGATAAATCAGGGCGCCCGCAGCCTGGAGGCGCAGCATATTCTCGAGGTGGACGCGACTCAACGGCGCGTCCCGGATGGCGAGGATCAGTTTGCGGCCCTCCTTCAAGCAGACGTCCGCCGCTCGCTCGATAAGTGTGGAGGATATTCCGTTGGCGATCTGCCCCAGGCATCCCGTTGTGCACGGGATGACGACCATCCCGTCCACAGGATAAGACCCGCTGGCAATGCTGGCTCCGATATCCGAATCGAGAAGGTAGACGGTCTTCCGAGCGGGCTTCCCCAGGAGCCGCGAGGGAATCTCGGCGCTCTTTGAAACCTCGAGGTCCAGCTCGTCGCGGAGCAATTTCATGCCGCTACCGGAAACCACGAGGTGGATTTTGCCCACGCGCGTGTCGGCTTCGAGCATCTGGAGCGACCGGCGCGCAAACACGGCGCCGCTCGCACCGGTGACGCCAACGACCACGCTTTTCTTACCGGAAGAGCGATTGGGCGGCATGAGCCGCGATGTTATTCGGCGCTCAGAGCGAAGTCAAGGAATCGGGGCGGGGCGCAGAGGCACCTTCGCGTTGACACGGCCATTCCCTCGCGGATAGATTTCTGACCAACGAGGGCCGCACGGTGGAGGAGTTATCGGAGCACCAGATCCACGAGAAACCGCTCCAGGAGCCGGTAACGGCGTTGCAGCGTGGAGTCTGGCTGATCGGCGAGGGTACATCTCATGAAGCAGATCGTGCTTGAAGAACCCGGACGCTTGAGGAGCGCCGAAGCTGCGCCTCCCGAAGCGCGGTGTCACGAGGCTCTCGTGCGGGTCCGCCGCGTTGGCGTTTGCGGCACGGACTACCACGCGTTTGAAGGACGCCAGCCGTACTTCACCTATCCGCGCATCCTCGGCCACGAGCTTGCCGTCGAGGTGGTTGAAGCCCCACAAAACGATCGCGGCCTCAAGTCAGGGGACCGGTGTGCCGTCGAACCCTATCTGACCTGTGGCGTCTGTCACGCGTGCAAGATTGGCAGGCGGAACTGTTGCGAGAGGATTCAAGTCCTGGGAGTCCATACTGACGGTGGCATGCGTTCGCTCCTGGCAGTTCCCCTTGACCGCTTGCACAAGTCCGAACAATTGAAGCTCGATCAGTTGGTCCTGGTCGAGCCGCTTGGCATCGGCGCCCACGCCGTCGCGCGCAGCGGGCTGCGCGAGGGCGAAGAAGTGCTTGTCGTCGGCGCGGGGCCTATCGGACTTGCCGTTACGCAGTTCGCTCTCGCCGCAGGAGGCCGCGTTCGAGCCTTTGAAATCAATCCGGCACGGCGCGAATTTGCTGCGCGCTTAGGAATCGAAACGCTGGCCGCGCCGGACGACCGGCTTGCCCATGCGGTCTTTGACGCGACGGGAAATCCGGCAGCCATGGAACAGAGCCTGGCTCGAGTCGCTCACGGAGGTCGCCTGGTCTTCGTAGGCCTCGTGCAGGGCTCCGTCGCCCTCGACGACCCCCTGTTCCACCGCCGCGAAATCACCCTCCTCGCCACACGGAACAGCTTGGACGACTTCCCGCGCGTGATTCGGATGATCGAACAGGGCCTGATCGACACAACGCCCTGGATCACCCACCGCATGAAACTGGCGGACGTCCCGCGGCGCTTTCCCGAGTTGCCCAGCGAGAAAAATTGCATCAAGGCCGTGATTGAAATTGATGAGGACGTTTGAGGGTAGTCCCACCGGCGGCCCGGGGAACTGGGCAGGGCAGGCAAATGTGACGCGCGGGCGTCCCTGCTATACTGACTTCAGGACTCGATGGGCCATTGCGCCGGCGGATTGGGCCGGGTGAGACCCAAAATCGGACGGAGCACGAATTGACTCCTGAAGAAATCACGAAAATGCTGCGCCAAGTCCGGCGCGGACGGCTCAGCATCGAGGAGGCCGTGGACCGGCTCCGCAACCTCCCCTACGAGGACCTGGGCTACGCCAAAATCGATCACCACCGGACGCTTCGACAGGGATTTCCGGAAGTAATCTTCGCGCGCGGCAAGTCTCCCGAGCAGGTCGAAGGGGTTGTGCGGCGCATGCTCCGGAGGGAACACAACATCCTGGTTACTCGGGGCGACAAGCCGCTGTTCGAACGCATCCGGAGACTGGACGGCCGGGCGGAATTTCATCCCCTTTCCGGCGCGATCGCCATCCGTCGCGACAAGAAAGTCCGCGGAAAAGGCATCGTGCTGGTGATCTCGGCAGGCACCTCGGACATCCCTGTGGCCGAAGAAGCGCTGGTGACCGCGGAGACGATGGGGAACCGCGTCCAGTCGATCTTTGACGTTGGCGTGGCAGGAATCCACCGGCTCCTGGGTCAGAGCCGACACCTGCGGCGGGCCCGCGTGATAATCGCGGTGGCCGGCATGGAAGGCGCGTTACCGAGCGTTGTTGCCGGTATGGTGGCCGTACCCGTGGTCGCCGTACCGACCAGCGTCGGATATGGAGCGAGCTTTAAAGGGATCGCCGGCCTGCTGGGAATGCTGAATAGCTGCGCTTCGAATGTCGCCGTAGTGAATATCGATAACGGCTTTGGCGCAGGCTACCTGGCAAGCGTCATCAACAGGCTCTAAG
>QHZM01000063.1 GCA_003224665.1 Acidobacteriota bacterium | reverse complement strand
GATCTCTATCGTCCCTTCGTGCGTAAAAATGCTTCCGACGCGCACTACGTCTCCGTGGGCCGGTGGTGCACCATCCTGGGGGTCATCGTCAGTATCGGCACGGCTTACCTCGTGATGAATTTCAAAAGCATCATGGACTACGTCCAGGCGCTTTTCAGCTTCTTCATCGCTCCCCTGTTCGGGACGGTGCTGCTCGGCATGCTTTGGAAGCGCGTGACCGCCGCGGGCGGTTTCTGGGGATTGCTCGCGGGGACGGTGTCCTCGGTCGGGATGTTTCTCCTGGTCAAGTTCGACCACAGGATGCTGGCGTACATCGCGATTTCAAGCCAAGCCAAGGACATGGCGGAGAACATGTACCGCGCCTTGTGGTCGTGGCTGGTGTGCGTGATAGTGACCGTCGTCGTCAGCGCGTTCACGCGGCCCAAGCCCGTCGAAGAGCTCAGAGGCCTGGTTTACGGTTGCACGGAGTTGCCAAAGGAAGGCCACTTGCCGCTGTGGAAACGTCCGATTTTCTGGGGCGCGATTTCCGCGGCGGGTTTCCTGATTTTGCAGTGGATTTTCTGGTAGGAAGATTCAACAATTCGCGAAAAGCCTCGAGCTTTCCTTGACGGCAGCGGCAAGGGACCGAATCGCCGAATTGGGGTGGATACGATGGATGGAGCGCAGAACAAACGTCATATGATTCCGGTCTGGTTTTTTGTCGGGGTTATTCTCTTGATTTACGGCGTGCTGATCCTGGCCACCGGCCTCTACGAACTTTCCCACAAGCCGGGTTCGGGTGGCGTCATAGAGTGCGACCGCTCGTCAGGCCTCGCGCAGTTCGGCCCATCCCCCCGGAAAACGCCCCGAAGGCCCCGGCGTACCGTTCCCCTACTCTTTGTTCTCGGAGCAGGCCAGGACCGTCAGTGCGGCCGCATTTTCCCGCACCGCCTCGATGGCTCGAGCTCGCCCCAGGCTCCACCTCCGCCAGCCGACCCCCTCGGCGGGCGACCAGCGCTTGATGATCCGAGCCGCCAGCGCGCACCGGTCACTTGGGCTGACAACTCCGGGGCCCAAGGCAGGCAGCGATTTGGCCAAGACAGGCGCAGCGTCCGCGCTGAGGTGCCCGGCGTAGCGCGCGTCGAAGCTCTTGCCGGCGAGAGCTCGGGCGATGTTGGCGCGGGCGATCAGCGCGTCCGGGTTCAGGAGTTGCAGTGCGCCGATCAGCAGGTATCCTGCGACCAGCGCGCCGAAAGCGAAATGTTTCCGCCGGCCCCGGAGGACAGTCACCACAAACCAGACGAAGACAACCGCCAGCCACGCCATGAAAGCTGTCGGGTAGAGGCACTCCTCGGTCAGCCCATATTCAGACTGATAGAGGCGCATGCGCTCGAGGGCGGAGGCCATGATGACAAAAAGCATCGCGATTTGCGCCGCCGCGAGCCCGCGAAAAATCCGTTCGCCGGCGGAGTCGTCTTTTTTGAGCAACCAATGCATTGCAAGCAGCAAAGGCAGGACGAGCGCGGCTACAGCCACGAGCTCGAAGAACCCGCGGCGCGCGTACTCCGCGTAGGTCAGCCCCGTCGTCATCTGGACCAGCTCGGCGCCTCCAAAAAAATAACGGAGCTGGACCACGACGAAGCCAAGGAAGAGGGCGTCGAGCGAGCCCAGCACGATCGCCATCTCGATCATTCCGAGCGCAGGGAACTCGAAGCGCCGCGCGAGCGCAAATTCCCTTTCCTTTCCGAGCAGCGTCCCGCGCAGGAACCCGGCGACAGCCCAGGCGCAGAAGGCCGCGAAGAAGAAGTGCGAGATGATTTCGGGAAAGTTCAGGTGGAGCGCCTCTCGGACGATTCCTTCAAAGACCGCGTCCGCCGCGACGAAGAGTCCTCCGAACAGAAGCAACAGCGGGACGGCGAGGAGAAGCCCGCGCCCGATGGCGACCGAGCGTTTTGACCAGCCGTCGCTGAAGATTTCCTTCCACTCGAGATCGCTGGACAGCACGGGCAGCATCCCCAGCGCTGCGTTCAGCGCCGCGATGACGCTTCCCAGCGCGTATTCCGCCAGGCCCGCCTCCCGAAGCCGCCCGCCCTGCGCGCGGAGAACCACCAGCGAAAGCGTTACGAGCAAGCCAAGGAGGTTGAGCATCTTCAGGGCAGGTGAATCGCGCCACGCAAACGCCGCCGAAAAAACCAGGAGCGGGAGAAAGAACCAGCGGCCGCTGCCCGCCAGGGCCGCCGGCCGCCAGCGGGCGAGGAGGGCCAGCGCGGCTACGAATACTGCCATCCAGACCGCAAAGTTGAGGTCCCAGGGGGCCGCTCGGAGCAAACCGTCCGCCAGAGCGCCCAGCGGCAGCGCGGCTGCCACGATCCCGAGCGCGAACTTGGTTTTTTCATTCATAGGTCATCCGTTCTCTGCCGCTCTCGCCGTCCCGCGGTCGAAGAGCGAACCCCCGCGGCTTCGGCACAAACAGCTTTATATCGTAAAGTAGATGCCCAAAAAATTTTGCCCCCGCCTTACCGGTGCCGGGTGGCCCGGATCAGAGCCTCCATCCGCTCGAGGTACCGTTCGAGCGCGTTCCGCCCGGCCGGGTTCAGGTAGTACTCGGTCTTCGGCAGGCGTCCTTCGAAGAATTTCGTGCAGGTGATATAGCCGGCCTGCTCCAGCTTGCGCGCGTGGACGCTCAGGTTGCCGTCCGTCGTGTCCAGGAGCTTCTTGAGGGCGTTAAAGCTCAGCGATTCGTTCACGGCAAGCGCGCTCACGATCCCAAGCCTGACCCGCTCGTGAATGAGCGAGTCAAGCTCGATCACTCCGCTTTCTGCTGGCGCGTGAGGCGCGCGCCGCAGCCGGGAAGACTTCGAGAGAGTCTTGCTGTCCTGGGCTCGAAGGCCCTCACCGTGTTCAACCGCCATATTTCCTCGCGATAATAACGCCGAAAAGAATCTGGATGCCTCCGAACCCTGCCGCCATAAACGCGTCCCCCCAGCCGAGCTGCTCCGGCACGATAAACCACGACGGTCAGCAAGGCGCCCGCCGCGAGGGGAGGGGCGAGGCTGAGGGCGAACTTCTGCCCCGCGCCGGAGAACACCGGCAGGTTCACCGCGCGCGCCTTCCGGTTGATGGCCCAGGCTCCGATGAGCGCCGCAAGCGCCGCGTCAGCAAGCCAGGTCGCGAGCCATGCCCGCGAGGACGAATGCCGCGAGGCAACAAAAGCTGCGACGAGCGCCGACAGGCCCATGACGAACCCGCCCCAGCCCGGGACGGCCGTGAAGGACGCCGAGCGCTCCATCGTCTGGCGAATGAATCGGAGATCTGCGATCGCATGGGCTCCCGCCGCGGAAGACAAGGAGGCGCGAAGACGAGAGGTCCGGTCCGGGAACATGGAGGGATGATACCGCGCCCGGAAGGATTGTCAAGTACTTTGCACCATAAACCAGGTGCCGGAAGCTCCCCCCTGCCGCTTCGCCAAGGGGCCGGGTCGAGCCCGCCGCCCGGGGCCAGTGATGCCCTATTCCAAGGGGCTCACGGAGCCGGTTGACTTCCAGGGCTGAAGTTGCTAGATTCTGCTTCGAAAATCCACCATCTCACATAACCAGTCATTGAGGCCGACGAAATGAGAAAATTTCTGAAGTGGATTCTATCCGGGCTCTATGGCTTGGTGATGATTGAAGTCATCATCATGATCAGCCCCTTCGCCTTCTACTGGTATTCGCTCTACGCGCCCACGCTCCAGCACCTCCACCGCTGGCGCGCCACGGCGTGGATGGAAGCCTTCTTTCTGCCTCACTCGGTCATCACGACGAGCCCGACTTTGGAGTTCGTGCGCTGGCGGGTGGGCACCTACGCTTTCAGTCTGGGCATCCTCGCGGCTTTCATCAGCGGCATCCAGGTCTATGCGACGAAGCTCCTGAAACGAAACGCAGCCCTGTCCTGGATGTATTCGCGCATTCGCCATCCTTCTTATTTGAGTCTTGCTGTGGCAGGCTTCGGCTTGCTGACCATCTGGCCCCGCATCATCATCCTGATTCTCTACCTCGGCATGCTCATCATGTATTTCTTCCTCGCGCGCTTTGAGGAGAATCAGGTGGAAGCCGGGCACCCGGAATACGCCGAGTACCGACGCCGCACGGCGATGTTCATCCCGGGAAATCCGGGAGGCAAACTCTTCAAATTATTTTTCGGCTGGATCCGGAACCCCGCGCTCGGACGAGCCGCTGCCGGCGTGGTGATCGTGGTCCTGGTTCTCGGCGGAGCGCTTTCGCTCCGGCGCTATACCATCGGCCACTCAGCCACCACGCTTCTCCCCGAAGACCGCACCTTCGCCATCGCCATCTGGCCGATGCCTCAGGAGAAAATCGAGCAGGTGGTGGGCATCGCCCTGCGCGACCCCCGCGTCCGCTCGGCGCTCGAAAAAGAGCCGGGGGCCGCTTTCACGGCACACCTGCTTCCCGCCGATTACGGCATGATGAATATGTTCGCGGACGTGGGCACCGACCATCGCATGTTCAGCCACCTGTCCCCGCACCGGTTCAAATATTTGTTGGGTTTCGTTTTTCCTTTCTGCGAACACCACCAAAAGAACCGCATCATGGGAAGCCCCCAGGAAAATTACAAGGTGGTCTTCTCGCGCGTGGACGAACCGGGACGCCCCGACCTTGCGCTCTCGAAAGTGGTTGACCTCACGGCGAAAATGACTCCGGTGGTCATCGCCGAGATCAAAGGACCCTCCCCGACGCTCCAGGACGTCGTCATCCCTCCTCGTCGCAGCTTCTGGGGCGACATCACCATGCCCATGTTTTGATTCTGGAACTTCGATCAGGAATCAAGCCTTGAAGGTGCGTTTGTCATTCAGAGCGGGGAATCTCAATTAAGTTTTCAGCCAGCCAATCACCTCAACCTGTCGTCCTGAGCCCGCCTCGGCGGGCGAAGGATCTCATTGAAAGCGGCCGGAAAGCCCCGCCTACCCTGTGTCCCCGCGGCGACCCTAGCCGCCCGTCAGCAGCGCGGCGAACCGCGCGTGAACGCATCACACTTCCGGGATTCCCAGGTCCTTGCTGCCGAGCGGCGACATCTTCGCCCGGGGCGCGTACTGCTCGAGCAGGTCGAGCGCGATGCGGGCGCGGCGCACACGCTCGCGGCCCAGGCTCGTCGCCGTGACTTCGAGGTGCAGCCCCGAGGGGTAAATATCCGGCGCATTGCGCAGTCCGAACTTGAAATAGAGGGGAGCCGCGACCTGGAGGAGTTGAGGCATTTCGTAGTAACGCACAAACCCGCCGAAGTTGTCCGGCACTTCGATGTACATGTCAATCGGGATGCGGACGGCCTGGCGGAGGCCGCCGATCTGGGCGGGGCTCAAGTCGGTTGGGATATTCAAGGTTGAGACGCCCACACTCTCAAAGACCTTCGCCGTGGCGGGATTGGCCGCGGGCAGCGTGACGGAGCTCTTGAGGACAAGATTTTTGGGCAGCGCGCCTTTCTGCTTCATCTGGTTCAAGACCCAGATGAGCCCGAGGTCTGCGGGGAGGACGCTCCGGATGCCGAGGTCGCAGGCCCGGCGAACGTCTTCAATGGCGTAAACGAGCTGGTCAGCGCCGCGGTGCTGCCAGCCAATTACTTTGCCCGCGACCGTCAAGGTCTGGGCTCCGGTCTCAAACGGCGCGCGCGGCCCGACGAACAGGCACACCTCGATGCGGTTCTCCGCGCCGATCCGCGCCATCTCCGCGATCTCCTTCCTGGTGAGCAGCATGATGCCGCTGCCCTGACTCACGCGGTGGATAGGCACCCGATACTCCTCGGCCGCCTCCAGTACTTCCCGGAACACGCGCGGGCCCTCGACGCTCGGGATTTCGATCCGGTAAAGGCCGCCGTCGGGAAAACGGTGGGTAGTGGGTTTGAGAGCGTGGTTGTCCGCGCCGGGCAAGTTGAGCTTGCCGAGAAACTGCTTCGTTTTTTTCATAACGCTCCCCGGACGGGCGGCCCTGGGTCGCCGCCGTTCAACCTTCTACTGCGTGTACTTCAGATAGACCGTACGAGTCTCCGTGTAAAAATCGAGCGCCTGCGGGCCCTGCTCGCGCATGCCGAAGCTGGAGTCCTTCGTCCCGCCGAACGGCAGTTGGTATTCAACGCCGGCGGTCGGCAGGTTGACGGTGATCAGCCCGGCCTCGATCCGGTTCACGAACTGGTGGACGCGGGTCAAGTCCCTGGAGACGATCGAGGCGGAAAGGCCGAAGCGCACGCAATTGGCCAGGCGGAGGGAGTCCTCAAAGTCGTTCGCCACCATCAGCGCCAGGACTGGCCCGAAAATTTCCTCCTGCGCGATGCGCATCTCCGGAGTCACTCCGGCGAAGAGCGCGGGCTCGACGAAGTAGCCCTTCGAGTACGCCCCGCCCGTCAGGCGGTTTCCGCCACAGAGCAGTTTCGCGCCTTCCTTTTTCCCGATCTCGATGTACTTCAGGTCGGTTTCGAGTTGATTCGCGTCCACCGCGGGCCCGATGTCCACTCCCGGCTCGAGCCCGTTGCCCACTTTGAGCTTGCGAGTTTTTTCTAAAAGCTTTTCGACGAGCGGGTCGTAAATGGCCTTCTCAATAATGGCCCGGCTGCAGGCAGTGCATTTCTGGCCCGTGGAAAAGAAGGCGCCGTTCACCAGGACGTCGGCGGCATAGTCGAGGTCGGAGTCCTTGAGCACGATGGTCGGGTTCTTTCCGCCCATC
>QHZM01000062.1 GCA_003224665.1 Acidobacteriota bacterium | reverse complement strand
CCCCGCCGTCCCCAGGACTTCTGCGCGACGAGGTGGGACCAGCAAGGCGAGTCATGTGGCCCGCCCACAGCGCAGCACGAGCCGGCCCGCCGTTTTTCCGACGCCGGCACCGCTGTCCGACGAGGAAAAAGTCTTGGTGAGCTACGCGAAGCTGGCGCGAGCGCAAGGACTGCCCGCCTTCAGCTTCGATGAGCGCCGCGAACCGGACCGCATCGAGATCGCGCCGCTCGTGATTGAGCCAATGAAGAACAATAGCCCCTGGGAATAAAGAGCGAACTAAAGGAAGGAGGGAAGTGCCATGAGGAAGCAGCTAACTCTTTCAGCGGTCGCCTTGCTCGCGGCGGCAACATTCTTGAACGGCAGCGCTCGTGCCGAGGAGAAGGCGAAGGCCGCCGAGACTCCCGAAAAACGCCCGAGCTTCTATAAAGTGGACTACGCAATTCACGAATTCGAGGGGGGGAAGCGCACGAACACGCGCTCCTATACGCTAAAAGTGGAAGCTCGCGCGGACCGACATGGACTTTTTCGGGTGGGAAGCCGCATCCCGATTGCGGCGGAAAAAGACAAGATCAACTACTATGACGTGGGCGTAAACCTCGACTGTGGGCTGGCCGAAGTGGACGGCTCCGTCCGGATCGAAACCAGCCTCGAAATAAACAGCGTGGCCGGCTCCGAAACGGCCAACGCCCCCTCGACACCGGTTATTCGCAGCTTGCGCTTGACGGACACTGCCGTTGCGGAGCCAGGCAAGACCACGCTCGTGGGCGCTGTGGATGACGTCACCGCCAACCGGCGGTACGAAATCGAAGTCACCGCCGTGAAGATTAAATGAACGCGAAAAATTCCCCGGCCCGCTGCGCCTCGGCTGAGGCGCTGGGACGACCGCACAGGGCGTAGCAGTCATTGCGCGCGGTCGTTGCCCCTGAGCCGTGAGCGACTCAGCCTTTATTCGATCCACCACAACCAAAATGAACCGACGCCGAGGGTTACAAGAGTAATCGGCGGGCCGACCTTGAAGTAGTCGCTGAAGCGGATTTCCGCTTCCGGCCTGGCGCGCTCGACGACAATGATGTTGGTCACCAACCCGGTGATGGTGAGGTTTCCCGCCAGCGTGCTCGCCATCGGTAGGACCAGCCAGCCGGTGTGCGGGTTCGTGAACCCGGGGACGAGCGACTTGAGCAGCGTGACGGCCAGCGTGAGGACACCCGGAACCACGAGCAGGCGTTCAATCGACAGTCCTCCCGTCGACCTGTGGGGGCCATAATGTTTCGAGTGCCGGCGCGGTAATGTTTCAGGACGCGCCTTGCGCCGCCGTTTTGCCGCGACGGGCAATTGCGGTGACGACCGACCCGAACAGTCCGCCCAGGATGACCGTATAGGCGATCCAGAAAACCAACTGCGGCACGACGGCAAACTGGATGTATTGTGCGCCGAACGTCGCCGGGACAGGCTGCTCCGGAGGCAGCGCGTCGTAATGCGTGCCCCAGCTGCCGCGCATGGCGAAGAACATCAAGAGGACCACAGGAATCCGCGCGGCGAAAGCGTAGGCCAGCAGGACTTTGCCCAGCGCAGACCAGCCCGACAAAGGAATCACCGCCGATGCGGCTATCAGGACAATCCCCACCAACATCTTTCCGGGGAATTTGACCTGCGGCGCGAAGGCCAAAAATCCGCCGAGGACAAACACGGCGATGGCGACGACGACGAACCCGATGCTCTTCCCGGCGCTCGCCGGCCCTTCGCCGGAACTGCTCAGCTTTAAGGCAAAGTAAGTGCCGAAGATGATCGGAAGCCAGGCGATGCCCACCAGCGCTGCTCCGCCTCCGGCGTTTCGGTTGAACAGCACGGGCGACCAGTGCTCGAGTTCCCCCACCAGACGCAGTAGTGTCACGGCCAGGGTGATGATGGCCGGGAAGAGGATCAGGCTCTTCATGCTCGGCCGGGTCCCTGAATTGGTCTCTGCCATGGAAACCTCCTCATCATTAATAAATTGGAATCAATGCCGGCTCGGTTGCGGGGCGGAGTCGCCCTCACCGTCCACGCCGTATGGGTAGGCATTCTGGCACAGAAACTGTCCTAAGGAAACAGGCGCCTGGGAAGTCCACCCGATGGGGCGCTTCGAAGCGAGAGCAAGCTGGCGGGCGATGTTCGAATTGCCCGGTGCGGGGGCCGGCCCACGGCCGTCTATTGCTTAACCGGTGTCCTGCGTTCGAGCAAAGAATAGAGGACCGGCATCACCAGGAGGGTAATGAAGGTTGAGAGCGAAAGCCCGCCGATGACGGCAAGGGCGAGTGGCTTCTGGAGTTCGGCCCCGGACCCAAGGCCCAAGGCCAAAGGCAACAGACCGAAGAGGGTGCAAAAGGTCGTCATCAGGATGGGGCGCACGCGAATCTTCCCCGCGGCCACCAGCGCTTCGTGGAGCGTCAGCCCTTGCTCTTCCCAGAGCACGTGGACGTATTCAAACAGAATGATCCCGTTCTTGACCACCAGCCCGACCATCAAAATGATCCCCATAAAAGAAGAAACGTTGAGCGCCGTCCCCGTCAGCACCATCATCCCGAAGACTCCCAGAAGAGACAACGGCGCCGCGGAGAGAATGATGAGCGCGGGGGCAAAAGCGCGGAATTGGACCACGAGCACCGTTAAGACCGCGGCCAGCGCGAGCCCCAGGACCGCCAGCAGGTTGGAGAAGGACTCCTGCTGGCTCTCGTACTGCCCGCCGACTTCGTAAGAGCAGCCGAGGGGGAAGTGGACCCGGCCCACGACCTTCTTGACGTCGCGGATCGCGCTGCCGAGGTCGCGATTTTCCAGGCGCGCCGTCAGCACCGCCATGAGTCTCTGGTTCTCGCGCAGCAACTGGTTGGCTCCGTGTGTCTCGTCAGCCGTTGCCAGAGCGGAGAGCGGCACGATCTGCTTGCCGGGGGTGACGACGGGGAACTGTGTGACGCTCGAGTAATCGAAGCGGTACGAGTCGGGATAACGCACCCGGATGGCGACGGTCCGGTCAGTCTCTCGCAGAGCGGTGGTCGCCGAGCCCAGAAGCCCCGCGCTCACCTGCTGCGAGACCTGTTCCACGCTCATCCCCAGGCGCCCGGCCTGGACGGGATCGATGTGAAGGACAATTTCCGGGTTCCCTTTCTGGATGCCCTTGTAGTCCACGACCCCCGGGACCTTCTGAATCTTCTGGCCAATCTCTTCGGCCAGGCCTCCGAGCACCCGCATATCGCTTCCAAAGAGCTTGATCTCCACCGGCTCCGGCGAACCCTCCATGTCGCCGATCATGTCCTGGAGGATTTGAATGAACTCGACATCGATCCCGGGAATGTTGCTCGCGATCTGGGCGCGAAGGTCGCTCATGACTTCGTTGATGTCGCGCCTGCGCTTCGACCGTGGCTTCAGCTTGACCAGGACATCGCCCTTGTTCTGTTCGGTAACGAAAAATCCGAGCTCAGCGCCCGTCCGCCGGGAAAACGACGCGGTTTCCGGCAACCGCTTCACGCGGTCTTCAATCAGGCGCACCAGGCGGTCGGTCTCGGCAAGAGAGGTCCCGGGAGGGGTCAAGTAGTCGAGCACGAAGCCGCCTTCGTCCATTTCAGGAAGAAAACCTGTTTGGACCCTGGTGTAGAGAAAGACCGCGAGGGCGACGGACAGGGCCGTCCCGCCCGCTACGAGCCAGCGGCGCCGTAGCGCCCAGCGCACGGACTTCTCGTAACCGCGGTTGACGGGTTCGATGAGCCGGTTTGAGACCTGCCGGTGTCGCTCGGCGGAGAGGAAGCGCTGGGCGAGGAGGGGAATGAGCGTCAGAGCAAAGACCAGAGAAAGCAGAACCGAGACGATGAGTGTGAGGGAAAGCGCGGAAAAGAAATCTCCGACCACCCCCTTGAGCAGCCCAAGGGGCAGGAACACGACGACTGTGGTGAGCGTCGAGCCAATCACCGGGCC
>QHZM01000061.1 GCA_003224665.1 Acidobacteriota bacterium | reverse complement strand
CCGCTGACACCTGTCCCGACTGGATCACTTCGGAGCACTCGATTCGCTGGCTGTCCTGGTTCGCTACCCGTCCGGCTGCGGCAGCGCCGCGATCCTTCGCAGCATGCTGCCAAAACACCCCCGCGTGAGATGCCCTTCGGCCAGCAGCAGCCAGTAATAACGAGCATGTTTCACCAGCCGTCCGCCGGTCTTGACCAAGCGCTGCTGCAAACTCGTCAGCGACCAGTTCCTAATCCTATTCGGCAACGCCAATCGTCGCCAGAGGTTCCCCAAATTATAGGCGATCACGCTCAACCACAAACGCACTTCATTCCCCCGGAAACGATGGCAAGAAAGACGGGTCCAATTCACCGCCAGCTTGCCTTCCTTGATCCACTGCTCTGCCGTTCCTCTCTTGTTGTAGAACCGCACGACTGCCCGGCTGGGAAGCTCCAGGTTGGTGACGACGAAGCCCACCCGGGGAAATACCTCCTCGGCGTGAAACTTGATCTTCGCCACTACCCGACGCGCCGTCGACCAGCTGGCCGCTCGGTAGAGAAAACCTTTGTAGCGCACCACCGGCCTGTGGCTCGGCCGTCCTACGGGACGCGTGAGTAGTTCTTCGATATCCTGCTCCAGATTGTCATTAGCGGGGAGCCGGATGGCATACTTCACCCCCCGTTCTTCCAGTGCCTGGTAGATCTCTGGCTTGGCAAAGGCCGCGTCGCCCCGAAACGCCACCTCCTTCCCGTTCTGCTGCTGGCGCTCAATTTCCGGTAGCAGCAACTCTTCCCAGCCCTCAGCGCTGTGCACATTGCCAGGTCGTAATTTCGCGGCCAGGCAGTCTCCCTGACTGTTGAACGGAAATAGCGGATGAAAGCAGACCGACTCGAAATATCCGTTGTAAGCGCTTTGTTCCTGCTCCCCATACACCGGGCTCTCAGTGCTGTCCATATCTAACACCACCTGCTGCGACGAGCCGACTCCCTCCGCCCGGGCCACCAGTTCCCGATTGAGCCTCACCAAACCGGTCAAGTTCTCCTCCCGCGCCAGCAAGTCTGTCTCGAACCAGTGCAAGGTGGAGGTCAGAGCTACACCCCGCTCCCAGACCTTCTGTGAGCCCATCAGCCGAAAGGTCGGATCGCTTGCTACCCGTGTGGCATCGTTCAGGTCTTCGTACCCAGCCAACCGGCTGTAGGCGGACTGCCGGAACAGATCCGCCAAGGGAAACTGTGTATTGCGCCCCGTGCGGGAATCCACCAGGTGATTCTGAATGAGTCCTGTCAAGCCGAGGCGTTCATCGAGTTGGCGAACGAGCAGCAAACCGCCATCCGAAATCACCCGTGACCCTTGAAAATCGACGCGCAAAAACCTGTTGAAGGACAGGTGAAAGGGCTGATTTTGGCTCTCACCGACTGGGTGTCCACCTCCCGAAGGCTTCCCTGTGCTCGGATCACGCATGAACACAGGCGATGCATATCTTCTACACCCTTATCGCCGATCTTCAAATCGAAAATCCGGGTTCATCCCAGTTGTCTCTGCGCGCCCACTTTCGTGGCACCCGTTTCCCCGAACGCTCCGCAGGCGTCATAACAGTCGCGCGCGGGCGACGCTTCCACTTCAAGCCCTTCACCGGCGGAAGAAACTCGCCAGCTTGTCGTAGGTTGTGAAAATGTCTTCGGGCTGGACTCGAGTTTCCCCGATGACGGTCATGAAGTTCGAGTCTCCTGTCCAACGGGGAAGGATGTGAAGGTGGAGGTGGTCTGCCACGCCCGCCCCCGCGCACTTGCCGAGGTTCATGCCGAGGTTGTAACCCTCCGGCCTGTAGACCGCTTTGAGCGCGCTCTGAACCTTCTGGGCAAGCTCCATCATCTCTCCCAGAATTTGCGTCTCAATATCGTCCAGGCCGGCGACGTGCTTGTAAGGCGCGATCATCGTGTGCCCCACGGTGTAAGGGAACCATAGCCCTCAATTCTGAATTTTAGGTCAAGACCACATGAGACGACCGGGGGCCGGGGACTAAGACGAAGTGGTCGGCCCGCCAGAGGGAGCGGAAGAAGATGCCGTCGCCGGCTGGCCGCTGTTGACGAGGTCTTTCAAGTCCTTGCTGGGTTTGAAATAGGGGATTTTCTTGGCGGGGACGTCAACGCGCGCCCCGGTCTTTGGATTACGGCCAGTCCGCGAGTTTCGCTGACGAGTGCGAAAGCTTCCGAAGCCGCGGATTTCGATCTTCTCGCCGTTTCGAAGCGACTTCACGATGCTTTCAAAGACGGTCTCAACGATGACTTCAGAATCTTTGCGGCTCATCTCGATAACTCGCGAGACATCTTCGATCAAGTCGGCTTTCGTCATAGTCGGCTCCTGGTGCGAGGGCCGTTGGCTCAGGACCATTCACCCAGCAAGATCCAGGGCTGATTTCTCCGGTTCACTTGCCAAGACCCGCGCTTTCGATTCGTGATTCTATGTTTGAGCGTTTCCGACTCCAGCCCCGCGTTCCGGCTCCGGAGCGGGAGAAGTTCGAACGGGTTCCGATAGAGTTACCCCGGCAGAAGAGAGGGCTTGAGCGAAGGTCGTAATCCGCTCGGGTTCTTTCTCTTCGACTTCAGGCGCCGGAGCACGATGCGACGCTTCTTTCAAGCTCAAGCCGATTTTCTTTTCCGACGGGTTCAAGCGAATCACGCGGAAGTCCATCTCAGCGCCCGGCTCGAGCCGCAGAGCAGTGCCGTCAGTCGCCTCACCGAATTCCGAACTGTGACAGAGGCCCTCGATCCCCTCCTGGAGCTCCACAAAAGCACCGAATGGGACCACGCGCGAGACTTTGCCCCGCACGACATCGTCCACCCTGGTCTTTGCGAAGAAGTCTTTCCAGACGTCGGGCTGGAGTTGCTTGAGCCCGAGTGACAAACGGCGGTTCGCCGTGTCCAGGCTCAGGACTGTGGATTCGACCCGCTGCCCCTTTTTCAAGACCTCCGAGGGATGCTTCACGTTCCTGTTCCAGGAGAGATTGGAAAGGTGGACCAGACCCTCCACGCCTTCTTCAATTTCCACAAACGCTCCGAACTCGGTCAGGTTGCGCACCCGCCCCTGAACGGTGGACCCGACGGCGACCCGCCCGGCCAGGTTCTCCCACGGGTCGGGCAGAGTCTGTTTGAGGCTGAGTGAGATGCGCCGCTGGGCGAGGTCCACGCCCAGGACCGCGACGTCCACGCGATCGTCTCGGCTGACGATCTTCGAGGGATGCTTGAGGCGTTTGCTCCACGTCATCTCGGAAATGTGGATCAACCCCTCAACGCCTGGCTCGAGCTCGACGAAAGCACCGTAATCGGTCACGCTAACCACGCGACCGGCAACGCGGTCGGCGGGGTGGTACGTGGAAGGCACACGCTCCCAGGGGTCGGGCGAAAGTTGTTTCAGTCCCAGAGAGACCCGTCCCTTTTCGCGGTCGAATTTCAGGACCTTGACTTTAATTTCCTGGCCCAGTTGGACTACTTCGGAAGGGTGACCCACACGGACCCAGGAGAGATCGGTGATGTGGAGCAGGCCGTCCATCCCGCTGAGGTCCACGAAGGCCCCGTACTCCGTCAGGTTTTTCACGCGGCCAACCAGCTCAGCCCCCTCGACCAGGCGCTCCAGAAGTTCGGCCCTGCGGCGGTTGTTCTCCTCTTCGATCGCCAGCTTGCGACTGACGACCACGTTCTTCCTCTTCTTGTTAAACTTGATGACCTTACAAATGATCTCCTGACCGGCGAGCGCCTCCGGGTTCGAATGCGGCCGAATGTCTGCGTGGGAGGAGGGGAGAAACGCGCGCGCGCCGACGTCAACGATCAGGCCGCCCTTCGTCCGCTCGACCACGCGGCCGCGGATGGTCTTGTTCTCCTCAAAAGCCCGCTCGATCTCTTCCCAGGCCCTCTGGTGCGCCGCTTTTCGGTGCGAGGCCGAGACTGTACCCGCGCCTTCGTCGTAGCTCTCGATGTAAACATCGACTGAGTCGCCGGGCGCGACCTCGGTTCCGCCCCCCTCTTTCGTAAACTCCCCGAGCGGAATGGCCGCTTCGCACTTAACCCCGACGTCCACCAGGACTTCGCTCTCCGTCACCTTCAGCACCTTGCCTTGGACAATTTCCCCGCGAAGGACCGGCGTCAGAGTCTCCATGCTCTCGAGAAGATTCCCGACTTCAGCGGAGTCGGAGAGCTCTTGGTTCGTTTCTACTGGTTCCATGGGCGACGGGACTGCGGCGGTCGCATTCGGCAAGGAGCTAGAATTCTCCTCTGAAGACATTCCCTACTCCCCTCCCCCGGAACCCGACGCAAACAAAGTAAGGATGCGCCTATTCTACCGTTCCGAGAAAGGCCAAGTCAACGCGTTGAGGAGTAATTCGATAACTGAGCCAATCGGATTTTGACGCAGCGCAAGCGCAGGGGCGCGCGGGTCATTCGACGTGAAGTTTATACCCGGCTTGCTTGATGGACTTCCTGTAATCGTCCGAACTCATCTGGACCACCTTGCACATCTCGTAAAGGCGAGAGCTGATCTCCAGGCCGAGATGGCTGAGGACTCTGTCCAGGGAGGGAAGGGAATCTCCGGACGGCATGCGGACTTCCCGCCGGCCCGGAGGCTCGTCAACGCCGTGCGTGGTCGTGATCAGAGTGACCTTTTTCTGGTTGTAGCGGGAATTGATGATGTGCCGCAAAGTCTCTCGCACCCAGTCGGTCGGATCGGAGGCCGCCAGCTCGTCGAGCAGGAGGACTTCGACCTCCAGCACCGGTTGCAAGACCGTCAACTCCGAAGTCTGCGAAACGGGATTGTAGCTGTCGCGAATGTCCTTCAAGAGCTTCAGGAAATCGTAAAACAGGCACTCGATGCCCTTGCGGAGCATCAGCTCACGCAAGACCGCGACGGCGAGATGCGTCTTCCCGACCCCGGCCGGCCCCACGAACAACAGGCCGATGTCAATTGGATACTCCCTGACGAAGGCCTCAGCCCAGACCTTCGCTTGTCGTAGGCTGGGATTGGCCTCTCCTGTCTCCCTGTCCTTCCGGACGTCGAAGTTTTCGAAGGCGCAGTGTTCGTAGCGCGGGGGGATGCGCGCCTCCTTCAGCAGCAGCTCCGTCCGCTCGCTTTCCTGGCAATCGCACCGGGTCACGCGGCGCACTCCGAGTGTGTCACCGGGCTTCCAGCCCGTGCCCCCGCACGCGGGACAGTCCTTTTTGGCCATGGAGAATCCGGATCAAGATTCTAAATCAGATGGGTCAAACTGTGGCGCGAAAATAATGCAGGACAAGCGGGGGAGGCCGGAGCGACGCAAACGCTCCGGAATTCATCGCTCCTTTTTGCCCGGCGCGGGTCCCTCCGGGCGGGGACGAGCGCGGGTCAACCGCGGCGGACCGACCCGCACCATTGCATTCTGCATGCGCGGGTTGCCCTCCATATTCCGCCCTAAAATTTCTTTCCGCACGAACTCGACGAAAGCCTGCATCTCTTTTCGCATCTCATCCATGCGCTCGCGCATGTTGAGGATGATTTGAATGCCGGCCAGGTTGACGCCCAGTTCGCGCGTCAGTTTCAGGATGGCGCCCAGTCGGTCCAGGTCGTCCTGCGTATAAAGGCGAGTATTGCCGTTGCTCCTCGAGGGGATCAGCAGTCCTTCGCGTTCATAAAGCCGGAGCGTCTGCGGGTGGATGTTGTACATCTCCGCCACGGCGCTGATCATGTAGCCCGCTTTGCCCGTCC
>QHZM01000060.1 GCA_003224665.1 Acidobacteriota bacterium | reverse complement strand
ATGAACCACTTGTAGTTACTCTCCAAGGCGAGCACCCAGGCAACATTCTTCGCCCACCACCTGGTTGACTGGCCCGCCCCAAATTCGAGGACCCGCCTGGTTTCGAGTCGTTTGCCGCTTAGGAAATGATTTGCCGGGTAGGTATACCAGGGGACCGGTTCGCCGTGCCGGTTGACCGCTATGGCCTTGAGAGAACTCCTGAAGTGCCCGCTTTGAAAACTAAACTGCAGGGGTTGAGCAGGGCAGTCGCGATGCGCCTGATCGGCGAAAAAACCGTTTTGTCTAGCAGGAGCCTCGAAACTTTCGCGAGCCTTGCCAGCGGTTCTCTCGGCTGACACACGGATTTGGCCCGGGACGGGATCATCGAAATCGGCCGCTCCCGTGAGGGGACCTCGCGAGATCCGGCGAGCGCGCTTGCCTCCCGGACCGGACTTCCGGTTCTATCGCCCCCAGCCATTCCTCGACCGGCAGTAATCGATGGCATCCATGATGATCCGGTTGATGTCGTACCTCGGCTGCCACCCCAGGTCATTCATCGCCCGCGAGGCGCCAGGGTATTTGTCGGACGCCTCGGCGAACAAAGGGCCGTAAATGGTTTTCGGATCGACGAAAACGACTTCGCTTTCACTGCCCGTCAACTCGATCACGCGCCGCGCCAGCTCGAGGATAGTGATGCGGTTCTCCGGGTTTCCAAGGTTGTAGGCTTCCCCGCTCTCGCCTTGCTCCATGACCCGAATCAGTCCGTCCGCGATGTCCTTCACGTGAGTGAACGCCCGGACCTGTTGCCCGCACCCAAAGACCGTGACCGGCTCGTCCCTCAGGCACTGGCCGATGAACCGAGGCAGCACAAACCCGCCTTTGCCCGACTGGCGCGGGCCCGCGATATTAAAAGGGCGCACGATGCACGCCTTGAGCGGCGAGACCGCGCACGTGTTGACGATAGCCGTCTCCGCGGCCAGTTTCGCCACCGCATACTCGAGCCGCACCGTCGTCTTGGCAGGCACGATCTTCGGGTAATCCTCCGTGCAGAAACCGTTCTGGCCGCCGCCGTACACCTCGCTCGTCGAGACGTCCAGGAACTTCGCCTGGCATTCGAGGGCAAGCTCGATCAGGCGGTAAGTGTCGTTGACCACCATCTGGACGATTCGCCCTGCGTGGGGGAGGACGCCGGCTGGACCGACCACCGAGGCAAGGTGATAAATTTCCTGAAAATCTTGTTCCTCCGCGCTCCGGCAAAAACTGTCCACCGTGCAGATTGAATACGTCAGGTTCGGCGGATCACCAACCTCGCAGAGGTAACGCCTGTGGTCGAGCGGGCTTGTCGAGAGGTCGTCCACCACGTGGACGTGACGGCCGGGGTCGGAGACCAGCCTCTCGACCACATGGCTTCCGAGGAAACCAAACCCTCCGGTTACCAGGATGCGGTTCTTCTCACGCGCAGTCGCATGAGGTCCTGAAACAACGCTCTTCACTTTTTCCTCAATTATTGCAAATTCCTTGTCGGGAGTTAAAGCACGCGCTCGCCGGCGGCCTGGCGCGAAGGCGGCCGGGGGGATTGCCGCTGCGTTTCGTATTCGAGTTTTTCGCGCGCCTTCCTGCGGTGGAATTCGATGACGAGACCGAGGATTTCCTTGAGACAGAGTGTCGGCTCATAGCCAATGACGTGCTCGATTTTCGAGATGTCCGGCAGGCGGTACATCATGTCTTCGAACCCCTCTCCGTACGCCACGTCGTAGGGGACGAATTCGACCAGCGAAGAACTGTGGGCCAGCTCTCTCACGAGCTGCGCGAGCTCGAAAATCGTGATCTTTTCCCGGTGGCCGACGTTGAAGATTTCGCCCACCGCTGCCGGGGTCTCGACGAGCCTGATCAGGGCGCTCACCACGTCTCCGACCCAGGTAAACGACCTGACTTGCTCGCCGGAGCCGTACACCGTCATCGGTTGCCCGGCCAGCGCTTGCTCGACGAACCGGGGGACGACCATCCCGTAGTGCCCCGTCTGACGCGGCCCGACGGTGTTGAATAGCCGGGTGATAATGACCGGAAGGCCCTTCTCGCGGTAATACGCCAGCGCAAGAAACTCGTCCACCGCCTTCGAAGCCGCGTAGCTCCACCGGCCCTTGAAGGTCGGGCCGAGAACCAGGTCATCGTCTTCGCGGAAGAGCGCTTTGCTCGACTTCCCATAGACTTCGGACGTTGAAGCCAGCAGCACGGTCCGTTTCTTCCTCGCCGCCATCTCGAGCACCAGCTCGGTCCCTTTAATGTTGGTCTCAATCGTCCGGACAGGGCTCTCCACGATGAGCTTGACGCCGACGGCGGCCGCCAGGTGGAACACGACGTCTGCCCCGTCCACGAGTTCGGCGAGGAGGCCGCGATTGAAGATCGTGTCGATGACGTACTCAAATTTCCCGTCACGTTTCAGGGGAGCGATGTTTTCGATGTTCCCTGTCGAAAGGTCGTCAATCACCGCTACTCGATCGCCCCGGCGCAAGAGCGCCTCCGCAAGGTGGGAACCGATGAATCCGACCCCTCCGGTAATTAGACACTTCATGTTCTCATCCACCTCGCTTGGGATCTTTCGCCGACAAAGAGAGGAAATGATCGGCGGTCAGCCTGGCCAAAGACTGCGGGCAGGTTTTCCACCGGGCTCGAGGAGTCAGTTGCCGTTTCTTCGGAACTGCGTTAAGAAAGAAGCCACGAATTTCCGCCACCCCATCTGTCGCAGTCTGTGGAGGACAGCCAGGACGACATAGGGCAAGGCCCGCAAGCGGGCCGTAAACGAAACCTCAGGCTGGGTAAACAGGTTGGCCATGCTGTCCAGCATCATCAAGCGGCCGAAGACCTTTTGGTAGCCGAGGAATACCGCGTCCACACGGGCCTTGCGGAGGGGCGCTTGCATGCGGAAGCCATTCTCCGCCATAATCTCCCAGATCCTCCGCACCCGATGATCGTAGGTATGTCGTCCCATGACCTCGCGATGACCTTCTTCTGCGATCGCTTCCCGATCGCGGTCGTCCCTGAGGTGATGACTCACCAGCTCGACTAAGTCGTCTTCGCGCTCATAGTAGGCCAGGTGTTGCCGGTGCTTGAGCAGCGGGTTCTCACCGCTCGGCCGGTCCGTGATCAGAAATCTCTTCAGCCCTAATGCCTCAAAGACCCGCAAGTTGTAATCTTTGTATCCGAGAGGTAAGCGGTTAAAAACAATCTTGCTGTGAAGATACACCTCCGTGGCGTATTCGAGTGAAGCCGGCCCGGGTCAAAAGCAAAAGGAAGGTAGTAAGTCTGAGGATTCACCGCGCGAAATTCCTCTACGAGCCACCGCTGGCTGATAAAGACGTAGTCAAAAAACGAAGCCATCCTCTTTCTTCGCGGGATGTCGTAGCAGGCATCGGGGAGGTAGCCGACGGTAGGAAACGGAACCTCGTTAATCCCAAGGGGAAAGACCGACTTCCACTCTTCAACATAAAAGTACCAGTCCCATGCCCCCCTCGAGGCCATCTCGGCAATGTTCGCGTCCGGCGCGTAGCCGGGCCTCTCGAAGCGATAGGGAACGCCGCAGTAAGTCACCTCTCCGATTCCTTCGAGTGCGCGTTCGTAATAGCGCAGTGTTCCCTTAGGGGAGTAATAGCCGCCGAGAAGGGTTTTCAAGTCAGTGGATGGATTTCCAGACCAGGCTGGCCTTTAAAGAACCTACGAAATCGCTCCAGCACGAAATCGATCATTTCGTCCGTCAGCCCTGGATAGACCCCGATGAAAAACGTGTCGCGCATAATCCTGTCCGTGTTCTCGAGTGTGCCCGAAACCCGACGCGGGATGCCTTCATACCCAGGCTGCTTGAGGATGTTTCCTGCGAACACTTCCCGAGTTTCGATGTTAGCCGTTTCGAGCCACAGCACCAGTTCCCGTCGGGAAACGCCGTTTTTTACCGTGATGGGGAAGCCAAACCAGGAAGGACTCGCGCGGGGATCGATCCTCGGCAAGACGAGAAAGTCCTGATACTCTTCCAGTCCTTTGTAGAGCCGCGCAAAGTTCTCCCCTCTTTTTTTCACAAATTCGGAGATCCGGTCCGTCTGGGCCACCCCGATGGCGGCCTGCAGATCCGTCGGCTTGAAGTTATAGCCGATGTTCGAATAGATATACTTGTGGTCATAGCCCTTGGGCAGCTCACCCAACTGCCAGCCGAAGCGTTTGCCGCAGGTGTTGGATTCACCGGGGGCACACCAGCAGTCCCGGCCCCAGTCCCGTACCGAGCGCACAATCCGGGAAAGACGAGGCTTGTTGACGATAACCCCGCCTCCCTCGCCCATGGTGATTTGGTGGGCAGGGAAAAAGCTCAAGGTCGCCAGGTCTCCAAAGGTCCCCACGCGCCTGCCGCCGAAGCTCGCTCCCAGCGCATCGCAGGAATCTTCGATCAGGTACAAGTTATAGCGTTGGACCAAATCGCAGATGACCTTCATGTCGCAAGGGTTCCCCAGGGCGTGGGGGATCATTAGGGCGCGAGTCTTTTCGGAAATCGCCTCTTCGAGCCGAGAGGGATCCACGTTATACGTTCCGACCACGCTGTCAACGAAGACCGGAACCAGACCGCTGTGCACGATCGGGGCAAGCGTGGTGGGGAAGGTCACTGCGGGCGTGATGACTTCATCGCCCGGCCGAAGCGGGTTCTCGAGCTGTCTGGACATCAGCGCCAGCACCGCGGTGAGATTTGCCGTTGACCCGGAATTGACTACGACGAAGTCTCTTGCCCCGAGGTACCGCTTCACTTTCTCTTCGAACAGATCGCCGTAAGGCCCCAAGGTGAGCCAAAAGTCCAGAGCGCTATCCACCAGATTGACCATCTCCTCCTCGCCGAATACCCTCCCCGAATACTGAATCCGGGTCCGATACGGCGCAAAGGGGCGCGGCTTGTGGACCAGCTCGTAGTATTCTCTTACCTTATCCAATGTTTCTTGTTTTAGTTTCTCCGCGTGAGACGAGACCTTTTGGGGGGCATAAATAATACGAGTATCGGCTCTCCACTGGCGACGAAACCGCTTCAACGACTCACCCAAGTCCATGGGCGCCGTCCCCAAGGTGCACTCCAGCTTTTCGGTCTTCAAACCTCCTTGCATAGGGCGTAAGGTCCGTTGCCCAAGCTCGGCGGTCGAAACGGGCACGAGAAAATCCGGGTTCAGCCCCATGACCCGGGCAAGAGCCTGGGCAAATTCATAATTAGAGACCCACTGCTTTCCAACCACATGAAAAATCCCCTGCGCGCCTGATTGGAGCAACCGCACACTGACTTCCGCGAGATAGTCGGCCAGCGTAGGATTTCTCCACTGGTCGTCGGCAATCCGCATGGCTTTCTCTGCTTGAAGGCATTCCCATACCTTCATCGCAAAGTTTCCGGAAGGGCGCACCCATCCGTACACCATTGAAGTCCGCAAGATCAAGGACTGAGGCGCGCATTCCCGAACGATCTCCTCACCCGCCAGCTTCGTGCGTCCATAGACGTTAATCGGGGAGGACTCGTCTTCCTCGGAATAGGGTCCAGATTGGCCGTCGAAGATATAGTCGGTGGAGTAATAGACGACTCTAGCCCCGCATCGCGCCGCAGCCTCCGCAACGTTTCGCGTGCCTTCGGCGTGTAGGGCGAAAGCCTCTTCCGGGTGATCCTCGCAGTAATCCGAGCTGACTTTGGCCGCGGTGAGGAACACCACGTCAGGGTTCACCGTCTCCACGAAATCACGCACAGCCTGCGCGTGGGTAATGTCCAGCCTCGGCGCCCCGTTGACGGGATGGGAGTGGAAAGTAGCTACGACCTCAACCCCGCCGAGCTGAAGAGTTCGGTGTAACGCACTCCCGACCAGTCCCGAACCTCCGATGACCAGAGCCTTCACGGGTGATTCACTCGCTTTCGGTTTCAGTCCCTGTGGAACGCGGAGCCCAATCCGATGGCGATATAGTTGTGATTTCGGGAAACCGCACTTGGCGGGAGGACCCGGCGGCCATCGACCACAATCGGCTGCTTCGCTCCGAGCGCAGCAGGGCCCAGCGCGGCTCCGACAAATTTGAATTCGGCCGCCGAGGTGGTGATGAAACAGACATCCGCACCTTTGAAAGCTGAGACCGGGTCATGGGTGAACTGGGCTCCAAGTTCGAGCAACTCCGCGACCTGTTCCTTTTTAACCAGCGGGTCAGCGACCACCACCGAAGCTCCCCGGCGGAGGAGTTCCGCCACCACGGAGAAGGCGGGCGAGTCCCTGACGTCGTCGGTTCCCTCCTTGAAGCTCAGCCCCAGGATTAAAACCCGCTTCCCTTTCAGCTCGCCGATTGAACGTTCCGCAAGGTTGACCAGGTGAATGCGTTGGGATTGGTTCACAGACCGCACGGCTGCCAGCAGTTGGGGTTCGAGTCCTCGTTCCCTGGCAAGAGCGATGAGAGCTTCGAGGTCCTTCGGCAAACAACTCCCCCCATAACTGCACCCGGCTTTTAGATAGTGATTGATCCCTGCTGAAATCCGCCGCCCGTTTGCTCGGAGGGTCAAACGACGGTCGAGGTGGAGAGCTTCTAAAATTTCTTCCACATCGACTCCCGGAAGGGACTCGCAGATGCGGGCGATCTCGTTCGAGAAGGAAATGAGGGTCGCGAGCAAGGCATTGGAGGTGTATTTGATCATCTCGGCCGCCGCGGGGGTTGTTCGAATGAGGGGAGCATCAAAGGCTTCGTAGACCTTGCTCAAGGTTTCCCCGCTGCGCGAGTTCAATTCGCCAATGACGATCCGATCGGGGTTAAGGAAATCCTTCAAGGCTCTCCCCTCACGAAGGAATTCGGGGTTGACCGCCAGCCCGACCGGATGAGTGCGGAATTTGCCCGCGCGCTCGATCACCGGCCAAACCAAAGACTCGGTGGTCCCCGGAACTACGGTGCTGCGCACCACCACGATCTGGTAGTGGTCTCCATTCTGGAGGGCGTCGGCAATGTGATTTAGTGCCTCTCGCAACATCGTGAGCTCGATAGCGCCATCGCGAGCGGCGGGCGTCCCCACGCAAATCATGATGACGTCAGCCTCAGCCACGCTTTCAAGCCTCGTCGCGACTTGAAACTGCCCGCTCTTGAAGACCTCCGCCAGAGCGCGCTCAAGGCCAGGCTCATAAAAAGGCGATTTCCCCTGCCTGATCACTCCGACTCGTTCCTCCGAAATATCCACTCCG
>QHZM01000207.1 GCA_003224665.1 Acidobacteriota bacterium | reverse complement strand
TGCAATCTATCCAAAGGTGCGCCGAGGCGGGAAAGTGGTAATGATGGCAAACGAGTCCGGGTCGCCACTCTACGGTTTGGTGGTACGTCCAGTTGTGCAGAGACGGGGTCGGTCAGCCCAACCCGACTTAGCCGTACCGACATGCAAGGGTGCTCCTGTTTGGGCTGCCCCTTCATTTTCCCGAGAGGCGAGCAATCAGCAAACTAACGAATCGCTCCCCGTCTATATCCATCGCGACATGCACGTTCGGCTGAAGAGGCTCGGTACCTTCGAAAACGAGTCGGTCCCCTCGAGGCACCTTGCGATTGAGCGCATTCTGTCGATTGGCGACGGTCTCGCCGCGCGTGAACTCCCCGCGCAATTCCACATCGATATGAATGAACTGGGTCGTAATCAGAGCATGGTCAATCACTGCACCCATGGCGGTTGGATCGTAGAGGGGAGCGCCCTCAAGCCCGTACTTTTCGCTCAGATTAATGAGGTGCTCGAGAACGTCGGTGGCAAAATCATTTTGAGCCCCACGCGTCTTTCTGAGCTGCGCGAGGTGGTGGCGCCTGAAAAGCGTCTTTCGCCCTATTTCCAGTCCAACCATCGTCAATGGCCAACCGCCATTGAAAACGATCTGGGCTGATTCGGGGTCTACGTAGATATTGAACTCGGCTACGGCGTCAACATTTCCGCCCGAGATCGCTCCACCCATCAGGACCACCTGTTTTACTAATCCCGCGATGGAGGGATCTTTGGAAAGCGCAAGGGCAATGTTGGTAAGCGGCCCCAGCGGAACTAGCGTAATCTCGTGAGGATATCGGTGAACCAGTTCAATGATGAGGTCGGGCGCGAAGCGCGGGTCTGGGTTGCACCGCGCAGGTGGAAGGCTGATATTCGCCAAGCCATTCGAGCCGTGGGTCTCCGCTGTGACCAGCTTTTGGAGCAACGGCTTCCGCGCGCCGGCGGCAACGGGTATATCAGGTCGCCCCGCCAGGGACACGAGCTTAAGCGCATTCTCGATTCCCTGGGCAGCCGTTACATTCCCAGGCACGACGGTGAGGGCCTCGACTTTCAACTCCGGCGAGTTCAGCGCCAGCAGAATCGCCAGGGCATCATCCGTCCCTGGGTCCGTGTCGATGATCACGCGTCTCGGCAACTCCGGAGAAGCAGCCCATGTCACACTTCCAACCATCATCAGAATTCCGAACATGCTTTCGTACGCCCATGCCTTCATAATGGTCCCTTCTCAGCAGAGTGGAGCTTGTAGAGATCATCCGGAATTTCGGATGTTAACCTGATCTTCCCGCAGAATCGTACTTGGGCCCCCCTGTCCCTCCTAAAAACTTGGTTTGCCGACGAAAAGACCCCCAGCCAAGACAAATACACAAACTACCCGCCTCAGGGAGGTGCCCTGGGGTTTCTGGCTGCCGTTACGCAGTTGGGTGGAACTGCGGCAGTGCCTTGATCGCCGCGCACCCCCCACACGATAGGCGTTCAGATTGGCGCCTCAAAACGACGGAGGCAGCTCTTACTTGAAAGTCATATCAGGCAGCCCGTCGTTCGTACCGGTGGTGAAGCCTTCCTACCTGAGGCAGTTCAATCACCGGCCCGAGTTCGGGTGGCTGAACCGCTCTGGATTCCGGCGCATCTTTGGCCAGCGCCAAATGGGTCCGCGAACCCTGGTAATAATCGAAGTATGATCTTAGGATCTGCCGCAACGAAGACTCGTTGAATACAATGACGTGGTCCAGGCATTCGACCCGCATCGATCCCACAAGTCTTTCGGCGTAGGCGTTCTGCCAAGGCGACCTTGGCGCGGTTAGCACCTCCCGGATGCCCATTACTTGGACCCGCTGGCGGAAGTCCTCTCCGTAGACCCGGTCGCGATCTCGGATCAGATAGCCTGGAGCCGTGTCCCACGGGAATGCCTGAACGATCTTGCTGGGTGGCCCACTCCGCGCTGGTGTGGGCCGTGACATTGAAATGGACATGGCGCCGCCGATGATGGGCCAGAACCACAAAGACAAACAGCACGCAAAGCTAATGGTCGGCACCGTGAAGAAGTCGGCCGGCACTAAGTCCCTTACGTGGTTGTTCAGGAAGGTACGCCATGTCTTTGAAGGCGATTTTCCCTGGCGAACCCTGTACTTGGCTACCGTCGCTTGCGACAGTTCAATCCCCAGCTTGAATAATTCCCCATGAATACGCGGTGCTCCCCAGAGCGGATTGGCCAGGCTCATCTTTCGGATCAGATCCCGAACTTCCTGGGGATTGTCCGGCCTCCCAGGACGTGCGTGTCTGCTTTGCCAGGTCCAATACAGACGAAAGCCCCTGCGGTGCCAGGCTATCACCGTTTCGGGCTTGACGATCACCAGGGCGGAGCGCCAGGCCGTCCATAAACGCGACAGCCAGACCCATAAGAGACGATCACCAGACTTCAGGGGGAGCCGCCTCCGACCACCCCGTCGCAGTACGTTGATCTGGTGGCGCAGGGCAAGATTCTCCACTTGCAGACAGGCGCGGCTTTGGAAACAGGAACACAAAGCGGACAGAAATGAAAGAAACACGGTTCGCATGGGGCGGGAAGAGTAGCAGTCGGGACCTCTGAACATCAACGATTTCAACACAGTCGGACTTATTGGTAGGCACACCCCTCTTCGTTTCCTGGCAGCCCCCATTCCGGGCGACCAACCCATTTCAGCCTGGGAATTTCGGCCTTTTTCCCTTGACAATCATGCGGTATTCAGTTAAGAACGTGCCATCACTTACATTTGTGCGTTTGCGTCTGGAACGCGAAGGTCAAAAGCGTAGGGCCCTCAAAAGTAGATCGACAAATGAGGAGGAGCAAGGATCTTCGCCGCGGGGCTCGATTGGGGCCGGGCTTTTCCTCAGGGGGAGGTTAAGTCGGGAGCCGAGGCGAGATGAGCCCAATTTTCCTGGCTCTCAAGAGGTTGCAATTAAACTTGCCGGGTGGGATCGGACTCAGCATCGTCCCTGCCTGCCCGACGAATGACCGGGCTCTCTGAAATAGTCTACGGCTCCGCGTTTCGCATTTCCATATTTGGAATAGTTTTTATACAGAGAAATGGAGTCCTCCTTCAACCGAACTACTCACGAGATTAGAAATCGTCAGCAACTGCATGATCTGCTTGGAAAATTGTGCGGATGCGGCTTTCCGATTTTGGCCAGTTAGTTGCTTTAGCGAAAGCATTCGCGGTTGAAGTGGGGGGGCAGAGCGGTCTCATTCGAACGTCTTTGAGGGAGAGTGTAGCATGAAAATAAAGGGTGATTTTGGGGGAGTCAGGCGCGCGATCGCGCTGGCGGTGCTCTCGGTCCTCATGGGAGGGACATCCCTCTACGCGCAAGTTGACACGGGAGCGGTCTTAGGGACGGTGAAGGACCAGACGGGTGCGGTCATCCCTGGGGCGAAGGTTACCCTCACGAACGAGGGCACCAATTTCTCCGTCGTCACGAATACGGGAAGCGATGGAAGCTACATCTTCACGCCAGTGAAAATTGGAAGCTACGGGGTTACAGCCGAGTTTCAGGGGTTCCAGAAGTCAACTCACCCGCACGTTACGCTAAACGTCCAGCAGCAGGTGGTCGTGGACTTTTCCCTGGTCCCCGGCGCAGTGACCCAGACCGTCGAGGTGACGTCTGAGGTCCCCTTGCTCCAAACCCAGAATTCTTCCGTCGGTCAGGTAGTGGGCACGCGGGAAGTGAATAACCTGCCCTTGAACGGTCGGAATTTCACCTTCCTCGCTCAGCTCACGGCGGGGGTGAATGTTGGCCAGCAGGAAACCCGAGGT
>QHZM01000206.1 GCA_003224665.1 Acidobacteriota bacterium | reverse complement strand
GACGGCGGGAGCAAGAGGAAGAACGCCGGCGCGAAAAGGAATGAAAGAGAGAGACTGCCGTGGACGCTCGCGAAAAATTTCAGCCATGCCTCTCATTGGCGCTGCTCTTGGCGGCCGGCCTTCAGGCGTCGGGTCTTGAGCAGCAGACCTGGACGGGCCGTTATCCTCTTCCGCCTGCCGGGCGCTTGGCGGTGGAGAACGTGCAGGGGAATATCCGGGTCGAGGGCTGGGACCGCGCGGAAGTCGAAATCACTGTCATCAAGACCGCGCTGTCTCCGGCCAGCCGGCTGGACGATGTGCGGGTCGCCGTCGAGTTCGGCTACCGCGCGCTCGCTGTGCGGACGGTCTATCTCGGAGAGTCCGGGGATCCGGTCAGAGTGGACTACCGGGTGCGAGTCCCACGGCAGGTTCGACTCGATTCGCTGCGCACCGTGGTCGGCGACGTCGCCGTCCGGAACATTGAAGGCACGGTGAGTGCACGGACCCTCAGCGGCAATATCGAAGCCATGGATGTTTCTGGATCTGTTGGAGCGCGCGCGGTGAATGGAAGCATCGTGGCTTCAATTCGTGCTTTGGCTGGCGCCGCCGGGCCGGTTGAACTCGAGACCGTGAGCGGGAATATTGACCTTGTCCTGCCCTCGCGGCCAAATGCAAATTTGGAACTCAGCACCGTTGCCGGGAAGATTGTGGGTAAGTACGTTTTTGTCGCGAGCGGAGTCCCCGGTGACCATACGCGCCGGGCTCGTCTGGGCCGAGGCGGCGTCCAGGTGCGTTTGCGCACGGTCCGCGGGACGATCCGGGTGGCGGAGCAGGAAGAGGTGCTCTGAAACCCGGGTCGAGGAAGAAGCGATTTTCATGAACAGGAGGAGTCCCATGAAGCCCAAAATTTTCGCAAAGCTGGCGGGCGGGTTGTTGGTCCTGCTGCTGGGCGCGGGCATCTTCGTAGGTCAAGAGGCGCCCGAGCCGCCGGAGCCACCTCAGGCTCCTGTCGCGCCGGAGCCTCCCGAACCGCCCGCCGTCGCGGAACCGTTTAAGTTCTTCCTCGGCGATGGAGGGGCGTGGCTCGGCGTGCGCCTGCGTGACGTCAACGCGGAAAAGGCGCGCGAACTGAAACTCCCGGGCGAGTACGGCGCAAGAGTCGTCGAAGTCGAAGAGGGAAGTCCTGCGGCCAAAGCGGGGCTGGCCAAAGATGACGTTATTCTGGATTTCGGCGACCAGCGCGTGTGGAGTGTGGCATCGTTGCAGCGCCTTTTGCAGGAAAGCCCGCCGGACCGGACCGTCGCGCTCAAGGTGAGCCGCAGCGGCCAGGTGCGAACTCTTAGCGTGAAACTCGGCAGGGGCGGCAAGGAAGGCTTCCGGCTGGAGGGCGTCCCCGCGCCGGAAATTCACTTCCCCGACTTCGACATGTTCTCCTTTCACCCTCGCGGAGCCAGGCTGGGGATTTCGGGCGACAGCCTGACCCGACAACTCGCCGAATACTTCGGCGTGAAACAGGGAAAGGGGGTGCTGGTCAGTGAAGTGGTCGTCGGGAGCTCTGCGGAGAAAGCCGGCTTGAAGGCGGGCGACGTGATTATCCGGGTGAGCGGCACCGATGTCGGCTCGCCCGCCGATTTGCGCCGGGCCCTGCCGCGCGACCGTGAAGAAAAACAGAAAGTCACGCTGACCATTGTGCGCGACCGCCGCGAGCAAACGGTGACGGTGGAGCTCGAGCCGATGGTCAGCGCGCCCTTGCGGAGCGCGGAGGCCATGGGACTTTCAGGCAAGGACCTCGAGGAGTTGAACCGGGCCACGACGGATATCCGCCGGCAAATGGCAGACTACAAGAAGGAATTTGAGCAGTACCGGGGCCAGCTCGACGAGCAGACCCAGCGACTTCGAAACCAGCTCCTGCCGCAAATCCAGGAACTGCGGCAGCGGCAGCTCGAGGAGCTCAAGCAGGAGCTGAGACGTTTCCGCCGCGTGGCTGTTACCGACCGCGCGGCCTGAACCCGTCGTCGGGTGGGCTTCCCCTTGGGTATTCAGATGCGGGAGAGGGAAGCGGAACGCGAGGGAGAATTATTGCACAGCCTGACTCGTCCCTGAAGGGACGCGACCCGGAAGCGGCGCCGCATGGTGGTGCACAATTTTCCAGCGGCCATTCCGGCGGATAAAGATGTTGGTGGCTTCGATCATGGCGGTGGAAAACCCCCCTTCAAACGACGAGGTCACGTTTTCGACGCACGACACCCAGGCGGCTTCCCCCACGACATGGATCAGGGGACGGCTCACGGTCACGCGCATAAACTCGGTCGAATGGAAAATATTGGTCCAGCTTTCCTGGATTTCCTCCCAGCCCTGAATCAAGTCCCACCCCGGGTGGACGCACACCACCCAGTCCTCGTGCCACCACGCCGCTTTCATTTGCTCGAGGTCGAGGGCCTCCAGGGCCTCGTAAAATGCCTGGTTCGCCGCGAGGACTTCCTGCTCATCGGTCTTGAGAAGAGTAGGCGAGGGCATTTTGCCGGTCCGGCGAGCGCGCAGGGGCGAGGGAGAGGCGCGCTGCATTACACACCGTGCCCGGCGGCGTGGTCAAAGCGCTTCACCGGGCGGCGCGCTCGAAAGGACTTAACCAGTTGGGTCGCTCGGCTGGTACCTTCTCATGACTCTGGGCAGTGAAGCCCCGACGAGAAGGACCTTCAAGATGTCTCCAACCAAAAACGGATAAAACCCCAAAAGCCACGCCTGGCGAAAAGGCATGGCGAAGAACGTGTGCAGCCAAAGCGCTCCGGAGGCGAGGATCAAGATGTCGGATGAAATCAGAGCGACCGCGAGAGACCAGGTCTTCCGACCGGCGCCGCGCTCGACCAGCCAGCCAACCAGGGCGGCCGCCAGCGGATAGCTCCAGAGGTAGCCGCCGGTGTCACCAAGCAGATGGGCGAATGTGCCTGCGCCGCCCGCAAACACAGGCAACCCTGCTGCGCCTTCCGCCAGGTAAAGCGCTTGGCTCAAAAATCCGCGCCTCGAGCCCAGGACGGCCCCACTCAGCAAGACGGAAAACGTCTGCCCGGTCAGCGGCACCGTTGTGTAAGGTAGCGGAATCTTGATCTGTGCCAGAAGCGCTGTGAGCAGACTGAACCCGATCGTCCACAGGGCATCCCTTGTCCTGCTGGTTTCTTCCCAGAGGTGGTCGATAAGGACGTGCGAAGTCGAGCGAGTCATGCGATTCCCTTCTTGAAATTCGCGCTCATTCG
>QHZM01000205.1 GCA_003224665.1 Acidobacteriota bacterium | reverse complement strand
CTGATGCTGCGGGACGTGCTGCGGGATTTCGACGTGCCGGACGTCGCGGGAGCGCTGGCGCCGCGCCCTCTTCCCGTATTGAACCCTACGGACGCGCTGACGAAAAAGATGACTCGCGAAGCGGCGCTTGAAGCGCTGAAACCGGCGAGTTCAGCGTTTCAAGGACAAGTTAACTCGCGCGCTCTCGAAATTGAGGTTTTTCCGGTCGAGGAGGAGACGGTCAACCGGCTTCTGGAGTGGCTCGCAAGATCCTGAATCTGGTCTAGTCCTTGAATGGCGCGCGACTTTGAGGAATGACCAGCTTCCTTAAGCTGCCAGGGCCGCGTTTCTCTAACCTATGTCTCGAGCGTTGACAGTTTTTGAAGGCCTGTGTTACGCTTCATCATTGGGCTTGCCTCAAAGTTCTTCACAAGAGGAAAGGAGCGATCGCGTGAGCGGGTCAAATCACCGCTATTTATTTACCTCGGAGTCTGTCACCGAGGGCCATCCCGACAAAATCTGTGACCAAATTGCCGATGCCATTCTCGACGCGGTGCTGGCCCAGGACCCGCGCGGGCGCGTAGCCTGCGAGGCGGTCGTCAAAGACCAGACCGTTTACGTGGCCGGTGAAATCACTACGACCGCCAGGCCTGAGATTGAGAACCTGGTCCGCGAAACCGTCCGGGAGATCGGTTATACCGACCCTGACGCTGGCTTCACGGCGGACACCTGCCAGGTCCTCATCAACCTGACTCGCCAGGCCGGCGACATCGCCATGGGCGTGGACACGGGCGGGGCGGGGGACCAGGGAATGATGTTCGGGTTCGCCTGCGACGAGACGCCCGAGCTGATGCCCTTTCCCATCATGATGGCCCAGAAACTCTGCCAGCGGTTGGCGGAGGTCCGCCGGAAGAAGATTCTCGATTTTATCCGTCCGGACGGCAAAGCCCAGGTGACCGTGGAATACGAAGGCTCCAAGCCCATCCGGGTCGAGGCGGTCGTCGTTTCCACCCAGCACACCCAGCAGGTGACGAACGAGGCCCTCCGCGAAGGTGTCCGCGAGTGCGTCATCCGACCGGTGATCCCGGCCCAAATGCTGGATCAGAACACGAAATTTCACATCAATCCCACGGGGCGCTTCGTGACCGGCGGGCCGGTGGGTGATTCGGGGCTGACGGGACGAAAGATTATTGTCGATACCTATGGCGGAATGGCCCACCACGGCGGGGGGAGTTTCTCCGGCAAGGACCCGACGAAGGTGGACCGCTCCGCCACCTATATGGCGCGCTACGTGGCCAAAAACCTGGTTGCCGCGGGCTTGGCGCGACGCATCGAGGTCCAGCTCGCGTACGCCATCGGAGTGGCCGAGCCCGTGTCCGTCATGGTTGAAACTTTCGGCACGGGCAAAGTGGACCCCTGCGCGCTGGTGGACATAATTCGCAAGCATTTTGACTTGACCCCGAGAGGCATCATTCAGGCGCTCGATCTTCTCCGTCCTATTTATAAGAAAACGGCCGCCTACGGCCACTTCGGACGGGCGGAACCTGAATTTACCTGGGAGCGGACGGACAAGGGGCAAATCCTGCGCAAGGCGGTGGGCGGATAGATGGTGACGACAAACAGAGTGGCGTGCGAGGTGAAAGACCTGGCGCTGGCCGCCAAGGGAAAGACGCGGATCGAATGGGCGAACCAGTGGATGCCGGTGCTCCAGCTTATTCGGAAGCAATTCGTCAAGGAGCGGCCGCTCCAGGGGGTGCGGATTTCAGCTTGCCTTCACGTCACCACGGAGACGGCCAACTTGGCCATCACGCTGCGGGATGGCGGCGCCGACGTCGTGGTGTGCGCTTCGAATCCACTGAGCACGCAAGATGACGTGGCCGCCTCGCTGGTCCAGGACTGCCACATTCCGGTCTTTGCCATCAAAGGCGAGGACAAGAACACCTACTATTCCCACATCGTCTCGGCGCTCGAACACCGCCCGCAGGTCACCATGGACGACGGCGCCGACCTGGTGACCATGATCCTCACGAAGCGCCAGGACTTGATCCCTCATATTATCGGCGGGACAGAAGAGACCACCACCGGGGTCGTCCGGCTTCGCAGCATGGCCAAGGACGGAGTGCTGAAGTTCGCGATCATCGCGATAAACGACGCGGACACCAAGCACCTCTTTGACAACCGCTACGGGACAGGCCAGTCCACCCTGGACGGCATCATGCGCGCGACCAACTTGCTGTTCGCGGGCCTTCATGTCGTCGTGTGCGGTTACGGCTGGTGCGGCCGCGGCGTGGCTTCCCGCGCCAGGGGCCTCGGAGCTCACGTGACCGTGACGGAGGCGAACCCCACGCGCGCCCTCGAAGCCGCCATGGACGGATTCCGCGTCTTGCCGATGGCGGAGGCTGCGAGGACCGCCGACGTCTTTATCACCGTCACCGGGAACAAATCGGTCCTTACCGGCGAGCATTTCAAGGTGATGAAAGACGGCGCCGTTGTAGCCAACTCCGGACACTTCAACGTGGAGATTGATATTCCCGCGCTCGAAAAGATGGCGCTTTCGAAACGACAGGTGCGTGATTTCGTCGAGGAATACACGCTGCGCGACGGGCGCAAAGTCTATCTGCTTGCGGAAGGACGGCTCGTTAACCTTTCCGCCGCCGAGGGCCACCCCGCCTCGGTCATGGACATGAGCTTTTCAAACCAGGCGCTCTCGGTGGAGTATCTGGTGAAAAACGCGAATACACTGAAGCCGCAAGTCTATTCGGTCCCTCCTGAAATCGACCAGACCGTTGCCCGATTGAAGCTCGAGTCGATGGGCATCTCGATCGATAAGCTCTCGCCGGAGCAGGAGGAGTATTTGTCCTCCTGGTCAGAAGGCACCTGAGGAAAGCGCGCGCCCGGAATCCGTTGCGCCAGGGCACGCGGTGTGGGATCCCTGTTTAACAATTCTGAAGGTTTGGGCGGCAGGTTGCGCCGGAACAAGCGGGCGGCTGAGTCCGTCCGGTCAGAGGGCGAGGGAGACGGGATGAAAGAAGCTGCAAGATGGGCGCTTGACACCGCGCAGGTTCGCGGGGCGAGCTACGTCGATGTGCGCGCCGTCTACATCCGCCAGCGCTACCTGTCCATCAAGAACGGCGTCCCTTCTCAGGTCAGGGAGTCCGAATCCCTGGGACTTGGCATCCGTGTGCTTGCCAACGGGGCGTGGGGGTTCGCAGCGACCGACGACCTGACGCGGCCGAACGTCGACCGGACCGCAGCGCAGGCGGTCGAGATCGCCCGGGCCAGCGCTTTGGCCAAGAAAAAAGATGTCGAGCTTGCGACCGAGTCCAAAATCATCGACCGCTGGGAAAGCCGTTGCCGGATTGATCCGTTCACAGTCCCCATATCCGCTTGCCTGGACTTGATGCTCAAGGCCGATGCAGAAATGCGCAAAATCCCCGGCGTGACGCTGGCCGAAGCGCTCATGGATTTCCGGCGAATCGAGCAGCTCTTCCTCTCGAGCCTGGGTTCGGAGATCCATCAGGTAAAAGTCCAGACGGGGGCGGGCATCGCGGCGACGTCCTTCTCGAGCAATGAAATTCAAAAGCGGTCTTACCCAAGCTCTTTCGGCGGGCAATACCAGACGAAGGGGTACGAACTTGTGGAGGAGCTCGACATGCTCGGTAACGCCGGGCGCGTCGGCGATGAGGCGGTGGCGCTCCACCGTTGCGACCAGTGCCCGGTGGGAGTGAAAGACATTATTCTTGAGAGTTCCCAGCTCGGGCTCCAGATCCACGAGTCGGTCGGCCACCCCATCGAGCTCGACCGAGTCCTCGGCACAGAGGCGAATTTCGCGGGCATGAGTTTCCTCACACTCGAGAAATTCGGCACGCTCAAGTACGCTTCCGACATCGTCAACGTCGTG
>QHZM01000204.1 GCA_003224665.1 Acidobacteriota bacterium | reverse complement strand
AAAGAAGACATGATTGCGATCTTCATGGGGCAACTCCATCCGACCGGGGGACTAAACCTTGACGGAAAAACAATAAGGCTAGCTTACCAAGCGCTCAAAGACTGAAGGGACATCTGCTGATTTCGATTTAAGCGTTCCAGCGATCAACGAGCAGTCGAGAGGGTCGGACACGTTTGCACTCAGTGCCAGCCCTTCCTGCTTATAATACGATATCACCCCCACGAGGAACGCCGCAAGCAAACGGCCTTAGTAGGAACCAACGGCCTCCAGGATGTCAAAACCTGTCCACGCAAAACCCCCGCCCCAGGCTGAAAAACGGGCCTTTCTCGCCAAATCCAGCCGCGACCTCGCCCTTTTCCGCGCCCCACATGCCCTGAAAAATCCGAGGCGCCAACCGGCAGAATCCGAGGCTCGAACCCGGCAGAATCCCAGACCCAAGGTCTCGAATTTAATTACTTCTGAAACCTCGGTCTCCTCGGAGAGCCGTCTTGACACTCACTGTGCTGGTTGGTAGCGTGTTCCGTGAATGATCACACAGATTCACGTGCCGGTCCGTCAACATCCTGACGGCCTCGAACTCGTTAACGCCAGGGGAGAGAACCGTGGGTACGTGGACCCCAGGCAAGTGAACGGTCGCTATGTGCTCGAGGACCTGTGGATCATGCAGGGTTCCATCTGCGACCTCAAGTGCACGCACTGCTACACCGCTTCCTCGCCCACCAACAACCGCCTGGAGCAGATGGCCTTTGAGGAGCTGCGGCCGCATCTGGAGGATGCGGCGCGCTTTGGCGTGCAAAAGATTTACTTCACGGGCGGCGAGGTCTTTGTCAACGAAGCGGTGCTCCGGAGCCGAGCCCCGATGAACGAGGAGTTCGTGCGCAATTTACGCTGCGCCCTCGAGATCGCCCCGGTTGAGATCCTTACCAACGGCCGGCGTTATATTCGCAACCACTTCGCCGTGTTGCGCGAGCTTCGTCGGCGTCACGGCGATCGTCTGCGGTTGCGCGTCACGCTCGAGAGCCCTCGAGCTGCCGAGCACGACGCGATCCGGGGCAAGAGTACCTTCGCGCAGACGTTCGAGACCATCTTCCAATTGCAGGAGATGGGCTTTATCCCCGTCCTCACGGCCGAGCGGCCCTTCCTTTCCGAACAAACTGACGAGGAAATTCGCGCTGCCTACCAGGCGCTTTTCCCCAAGCCTGTCGAGGTCAATCTCATCGAAAACGTGATGGAAATGGGTCATCAACTCGTGCACCTCGCCAAGCAAGGCCAAGCGCCCAAGCCCGAGGTCTTCATCACGACCAACTGCTTCTCCATCCTCGATAAGTCCCCCGAGTCGCTCATGTGCCACTTCAGCCGCTGCATTCAAAAGATCGACGGCGAGATCCGCTACTACCCCTGCCCGGTGATCTACGACGATCCACGCTTCGAGCTCGGCCACACGCTTGAGGAATCCTTCCGCCGCGTCTACGTGGCCCATAAGAACTGTTACGATTATTGTCTCAAAGGCAGAGGCGCCACCTGCCGCACGCGCTCCCTCTGAGCTTATGAAGATCAAACCACCGGCCTATTTAAGGCACCCATGCCCGCACACCTCAGTTCCGTCCGGTGATACAAGCCAGGACGTGACCGAGCGCGATCACCACAACCGGTGAAGTGAACAGAGCCAATCGCCGCATTCTCTGGCCCGCGCGGACCCGCGAATCGAAATCAAGCAGCTCGGCTCAGGTGCTTCTTCTCGAGCAGCCTGTCGTGGAATCGTCCGAGCGTGAGGAGTGAAATGAGGGAACCGACCAGGCACGTGGCCATATCCTCCTGAGTATCCCAAACGTCCCCCTGAGTTCCTAGGAACGCGTCTGCAGCACTCCCTGTCGCCACTGCAACTCGCCATTCAAAGAGTTCGTACAGTGCGCTGAAGGCCAAGCAGACGCAGGCCACCAGGAAAAACACCATCTTTCCTTTTTTAAGTGGAGTGGTGCGTAGCAGGACTTCCCGCATGATGACGGCAGGGACGAATCCCTGGAAGAAATGCCCGACCCGGTCGTAGTCGTTACGGACGAGCCCCAAGTGGTCGCGGAGCCAGTTGAAAACCGGCACCTCAGCGTAGGTGTAGTGCCCGCCAATCATCAACACGATCGCGTGGAGAAAAACCAAAAAATAAACGAGGCCGGTGAATTGGAACCGCCGATAGGTTGCGGCAAGGATTCCAACTCCCAGGATTGCCGGCAACACTTCAAGGAACCAGGTGAAATAGTCATGAGGATGGATGCCCGACCAGGCGAGCACAGTGAGCAGGCCGGCGCAGTAAATGATGATTTTCGTTTTATAACTCATGGTTGGCCGCTGAGCCGTACTCTACTCCTTAAATTCGCCTTTAACAGAAATTTCGCCGGGCGGGCTCAGGGCTTCCAGGCCGGAGCGCGGTGACTCGCCCGGCCCGGCAGCCTCAGCTAAACAAATTCAGGCTGGAGAAAAGAGTTTTAATCCATGTCCGATCTACCCAAGTACTACTTCCAGGACATCCCGAGGATGTCATGGAACAAATCGTCTCCGAGACGGAGGCCGCCGTACCTGCAGCCTCAAATCTCACAGCGCAACAAAGCAATGATTTTGCCGACCCTGTCCCCTGACCCTCCACGCTTGTCAGACGGACACCGATGAATTAGGCTATTCGAATTCAGTCTCATCTCGGCGGCGTTCTGACAACTGACCATGAGGAGGCACGTCTCTATGTCGAACACTTGGCGTCTTGAAGCCTCAAGGCACTCCAAAGAAGCTTGCATCATGTTACTCGTTGCGCTGTTCGCGTCAGCGCCCAACAGATTGCAGGCCCAACCTGCGTTATCGGTCCAATGGGAAGACCTGACGGCTGGAGATTTTGTTCATGCAGTCGAGAGGGCTCAAGGCGTATGCGTCTTGCCGTTCGGGATCCTGGAGAAGCATGGAGCCCATCTGCCTTTAGGCAACGATCTCATCAATGTACGCTACGCCGCTCTGCACGCCGCGCAACAAGAGTATGCGGTGGTGTACCCCGATTATTACTTCGGGCAAATCTTCGAGGCTCGACACGAGCCTGGGACAGTGGCTTACAGCCGGCATTTGCAGCTTGAGTTGCTCCAGGAAACTGCGGATGAAATGGCGCGCAACGGGTGCAAGAAAATCATCATTGCCAACGGGCATGGCGGAAACAATCACTTGCTGCCCTTTTTCGCTCAGTCGCAAATGTCGTCGCGCCGGGATTACGTCGTATACATTTTTGACCACCCCGATCTTAGGAACCAACCCGGCCGCCCGCCGCTGAAATCCACATTTGGTGGACACGCGGATGAAGCGGAAACTTCGCACACAATGGTCAGCAGACCCGACCTTGTGCATATGGACCGGGAGGCGAGCGAGTCGGGAAGAGACCAGAACCGTTTGCAATTACCTGAAGGACTCTACACCGGGATCTGGTGGTACGCCCGTTTTCCCGAACACTACGCTGGAGATGCTTCCGGCGCCAACCGGGTCCTGGGAGAGTTCGATATGAAGGCCTGGGCCGACTCATTAGCCTCGGCGATCCGTGCGGTCAAAGCAGACCAAATGAGCCTGCGATTACAAGAGGAATTCTTCGATAAAGCGCAACATCCACTCGACACGAAACAGTAGGCAGCGAATAGGAAGTAACTTCAGCCAGTGGATTGAAGGAACGGAGAACACTGCCAGCTCATCGCCGCGTAAGCGAAAGAGAGCGGCGCCTCATCCAAACGCCGTCGCGCCCTCTATAGCGGCGGCGTCTCGCCGCCGGCCCGACGATGAGGACATCGCCGCTACAGCGATGCCGACGGGCTCGATCGGTGACGAACTTCTGACCGGCCCCGGGGATCGCGATGGGCCCTGTGGCGTACATGTCGCCCGAGCAGGCGCTGGGTGAAGAAGTGGACGCGCGCGGCGCGCGTAGCAGGAGCCAATGTTCGCGCTACCCGACGTTTTGAACGCGTCTGCACTTCCAGACGTCCGAACGTCAGTGTCCAACTTGCTGGACTTCCGCACACCCGCGTCTAAGGGAAAACCCTTAAGGGGTCTTAGGGGCGGGCTCGCGGCGGAGTTCATTGACAAGTAAGTAACTTAAGAATAACATTCCTTCCTACCCGAAGGTCCCGGACGCTGCTTGCCGATGACCCGAGGG